>JAPLRA010000073.1:18083-18738 GCA_026399445.1 Sulfuritalea sp. | reverse complement strand
TAATCGAGGCGCTGAATCATGGAAAAGAAACAGGCTCGTCTGCGCAGGGCGCGCAAAACCCGCGCCAAAATTGCGGAGCTCAAAGTGGTGCGCCTCGCGGTGCATCGCAGCAACTTGCATATCTCTGCCCAGATTTTCTCAGGCTGTGGCACCCGCGTACTCGCGGCTGCTTCGACCATGGAACCGGAAGTGCGGAGCCAGGTCCCGAATGGCGGCAACGTCAATGCGGCCAAGACGGTGGGCAAACTCATCGCCGCGCGGGCCAAAGCGGCCGGCATCGAGCAGGTTGCGTTCGACCGCTCCGGTTTCCACTATCACGGCCGCGTCAAGGCGCTGGCTGAAGCCGCCCGTGAGGGCGGACTCAAGTTCTAAGCGAGACGGACATGGCTAAACCTCAAGGCAGAAAACAGCATCAGGCTCAGGAAGAGCGCGATGATGGCATGCGCGAAAAGATGGTGTCGATCAATCGCGTCACCAAGGTGGTGAAGGGCGGCCGGATTCTCGGTTTTGCCGCACTGACAGTGGTGGGTGACGGCGACGGTGGCATCGGCATGGGCAAGGGCAAGTCCCGGGAAGTTCCGGTTGCCGTGCAAAAGGCGATGGAAGAAGCCCGGCGCAAGATGTCCAAGATCAGCCTCAAGGATGGCACCCTGCA
>JAPLRA010000073.1:903-18076 GCA_026399445.1 Sulfuritalea sp. | reverse complement strand
ACCACAGTGCTGATGTCACCCGCATCTCCTGGTACCGGCGTTATCGCCGGCGGCCCGATGCGCGCCGTGTTTGAGGTTATGGGGATTACCGATGTGGTTGCCAAGACCATCGGTTCGACCAATCCTTACAACGTGGTACGCGCAACGCTTCATGGCCTGCTGGCCATGAGCACCCCGGCCGAGATCGCTGCCAAGCGCGGCAAGGCCATCGCTGAGATTCTGGAGTGAGCCATGGCTGACAAGAAAATCAAGGTCACGCTGGTTAAGAGCGTTATTGGCACCAAGCAGGATCATCGTGCGACGGTGCGTGGACTCGGCCTGAGAAGGCTCAACAGCTCGGCGGTACTTGAGGATACGCCCGCAGTGCGCGGCATGATCCGCAAAGTTGCCTATCTGGTGAAGTGTGAAGGCTAAGGGGATATTGATGAGCATGGAACTTAACAACCTGAAGCCTGGTGCCGGCTCCAAGCATGCTGCCAAGCGCGTCGGACGCGGAATTGGTAGTGGTCTCGGGAAGACGGCTGGTCGTGGACACAAGGGCCAGAAATCGCGTGCCGGTGGCTTCCACAAGGTGGGTTTCGAGGGTGGGCAGATGCCGCTGCAACGCCGGTTGCCGAAGCGCGGCTTCGTTTCACTGACAGCCAGCCGCAATGTTGAAGTTCGGCTGTCTGAACTGGACAAGCTTCCCGTCGAGGAAGTTGATTTGCTGGTCCTTAAGCAGGCTGGAGTGATTGCCGGTGACGCCTTGTCCGCAAAGGTTATCCTGTCAGGCAAACTCAATCGCAAGATCGCGCTGAAGGGTGTAGGCGCGACGAAGGGTGCCCGTGCCGCGATCGAAGCAGCCGGCGGCTCCGTAGCAGACATCGCCGCTGCCTGATAGCGGACGAGGATAGAGCACGTGGCAAGTCCCCAGGCAGCAACTCTTGGCAAGACCGGAAAGTTCGGCGACCTTTGGCGCCGGCTGTGGTTCTTGCTGGGCGCGCTGGTGGTCTACCGGATTGGTGCACATATTCCGGTGCCCGGGATTGATCCGGTGAAATTGGCGGAGTTGTTCCAGGGTCAGCAGGGTGGCATTCTCGGTGTGTTCAACCTGTTTTCGGGCGGTGCGCTGTCACGTTTCACGCTGTTCGCACTGGGCATCATGCCCTACATCTCTTCCTCGATCATCATGCAGCTCATGACGATCGCAGTGCCGTCAATCGAGGCGCTGAAAAAAGAGGGAGAGGCCGGGCGGCGCAAGATCACTCAATACACGCGCTATGGCACTGTTGCCTTGGCTCTGTTCCAGGGTTTGGGTATCGCCATTGCACTTGAATCGCAGGCCGGGCTGGTGCTTGATCCGGGCGTCCTGTTCCGTTTCGTTACTGTACTCACCCTGCTTACAGGCACCATGTTCTTGATGTGGCTGGGCGAACAGATCACTGAGCGCGGCCTTGGTAACGGCATTTCGATCATCATTTTTGCGGGTATCGTGGCTGGCTTGCCGAATGCGCTTGGCGGGCTCTTCGAACTGGTCCGTACCGGCGCAATGCATCCGATTTCAGCACTCTTCATTTGTGCTCTCGTGGTTCTGGTCACCGGTTTCGTGGTGTTCGTGGAAAAGGGCCAGCGCAAGATCCTGGTGAACTACGCGAAGCGGCAGGTTGGCAACAAGGTTTATGGCGGACAGAGTTCGCATCTGCCGTTGAAGCTCAATATGTCCGGCGTCATCCCCCCGATCTTCGCCTCTTCGATCATTCTGTTCCCGGCCACCGCCGCAGGCTGGTTTGGATCGGGCGAAGGCATGAGTTGGCTGAAGGATATTGCGGCAACGCTTTCTCCGGGTCAGCCGATCTACGTGATGCTCTATGCGACTGCAATCGTATTTTTCTGCTTCTTCTACACGGCCCTGGTATTCAATTCCAAGGAGACGGCGGACAATCTCAAGAAGAGCGGCGCGTTTGTTCCTGGAATTCGTCCTGGCGACCAGACGGCACGTTACATCGACAAGATCTTGACCCGCCTTACTCTGGCGGGTGCGATATACATCACGGTGGTTTGTCTGCTACCCGAGTTTCTCATCCTGAAATGGAACGTCCCCTTCTATTTCGGTGGCACGAGCCTGCTGATTATTGTCGTGGTGACGATGGACTTCATGTCGCAGGTCCAGGCATATGTGATGTCGCACCAGTATGAAAGTCTTCTGAAAAAGGCTAACTTCAAGGGAGCCGGTTTCCCGGCTCGCTGAACCATGTCCAAGGAAGATGTCATTGAAATGCAGGGAGAGGTCGTCGAGAATCTCCCGAACGCCACGTTCCGGATCAAACTCGAGAACGGGCATGTGGTTCTTGGCCATATCTCCGGGAAGATGCGCATGCACTACATACGTATCCTGCCTGGTGACAAGGTTACCGTGCAACTGACGCCTTACGACTTCTCCAAAGGTCGCATTTTTAAGCTAGCCCACCACACCGCATTCACTAACGGCGACGAACAGGTAAGCACATGGCTCGTATAGCAGGCGTCAACATTCCGAATCACCAGCACGCGGAGATTGCTCTGACCGCGATCTACGGTATTGGCCGCACCCGCGCACAGAAAATCTGTGACGCCGTCGGCGTCAAGCGTTCGGTCAAGATCAAGGAGCTCACCGACAGCGAGATGGATCGCCTGCGGGAAGAGGTCGGCAGGTTCATCGTCGAAGGCGATTTGCGCCGCGAAACGACGATGAACATCAAGCGCCTCATGGATCTTGGCTGCTATCGCGGAGTGCGCCATCGTCGTGGCTTGCCCGTGCGCGGTCAGCGTACCCGCACCAACGCGCGCACCCGCAAGGGACCGCGCAAGGCTATTTCGATGGGCAAGAAGTAAACCAGGAACCTCTACATGGCTAAGACTGCAACCAAAGTTCGCAAGAAGGTAAAGAAGAACGTCGCTGAAGGAATTGCGCACGTCCACGCTTCCTTCAACAACACCATCATCACCATCACCGACCGTCAGGGCAATGCCTTGTCGTGGGCGACTTCCGGCGGAGCCGGTTTCAAAGGCTCACGCAAGTCGACCCCGTTCGCCGCGCAGATCGCTGCAGAAGCTGCTGGCAAGGCTGCACAGGAATGTGGTGTCAAGAATCTCGAAGTTCGCATCAAGGGCCCCGGCCCCGGGCGCGAATCAGCGGTGCGTGCGCTTAATGCGCTTGGCATGAAGATCACAAGCATTACCGACATTACCCCGATTCCCCACAACGGATGCCGGCCGCCCAAGCGCCGCCGCATCTAAGGCAATAAGGATACGACACCATGGCCCGCAACCTAGACGCCAAGTGCCGCCAGTGCCGCCGCGAGGGCGAGAAGCTCTTCCTCAAAGGCGAAAAGTGCTTCACTGACAAATGTTCCGTCGAGCGCCGTGCATACGCGCCCGGCCAGCACGGCCAAAAATCCGGACAGCGGCTGTCCGGTTACGGCACGCAACTGCGTGAAAAACAGAAGATCCGTCGTATTTACGGCGTGCTTGAACGGCAGTTCCGCAAAGTGTTCGGCGATGCCGAGCGCAAAAAGGGACAGACGGGCGAGAATCTGCTGAAACTTCTGGAAGGTCGCCTTGACACCGTGGCGTACCGGATGGGGTTTGGCGTCTCGCGCGCGGAAGCCCGCCAGGTAGTTCGGCACAACGGCGTTCTGATCAATGGTCGGCGCGTCGATATTCCGTCGTACAACGTGCGTCCCGGCGACGTCATCCAACTGCTTGACAGCACTCGCGGCCAGCTGCGCACCAAGGCTGCTCTGGAAGCGGCCGAGTCCCGCGGCTTCCCCGCATGGCTCGAAGTGGATGTCAAGGCCGGCAAGGGTGTATTCAAGTCATACCCTGCACGCGAAGACCTGCCGCCCTCGATCAATGAGGGCTTGGTCGTCGAACTGTATTCGCGCTAACACGTAGTTTTGCACCTGGCGTCCACCGGACGCCAGGTGTCTTCCATTTGAAGGAATGCACATGCACACACGTCCTCCATGGAAGGCGTGGCGCCGACCGAGGTGTCCATTGAAGGCGTGCTGCACGAGTATTCGACGCTGGACGGCGTGCGCGAGGACGTGGTCGATGTGCTGTTGAATCTCAAGGGCGTGGTACTGAAGATGCACAACCGCCGCGAGGCCACCCTCACGCTCTCCCGCAATGGTGAGGGCATCATGACTGCGCGCGACATCGAGACCACGCATGACGTCGAGATTGTCAATCCGGATCACATCATTGCCCACATTGCACCTGGTGGCAAACTCAACATGCAGATCCGCGTCGAATCCGGCCGTGGCTATGTACCGGCAAATCAGCGCGAAATCGCCCGCGAAAACCGCGCCATTGGCCAGATCATGCTTGACGCATCGTTCAGCCCGGTGCGCCGCGTCAGCTACTCGGTCGAGTCGGCACGCGTCGAACAGCGCACCGACCTCGACAAGCTGATTCTCGACATCGAGACCAACGGCGCCATCGACAATGCAGAAGAAGCGGTGCGCACGGCGGCCCGCATACTGATGGAGCAGCTGTCAGTGTTTGCCGATCTCGAAGGCACACCGATGTCCGCCGAAGCGCCGAAGCAGACTTCGGTTGATCCGGTGCTGGTGCGTCCGGTGGATGACCTTGAACTGACGGTTCGTTCCGCCAACTGTCTCAAGGCCGAAAACATCTATTACATCGGCGACCTGATTCAGCGCACCGAAACCGAACTGCTGAAGACCCCGAACCTGGGTCGGAAGTCGCTCAACGAAATCAAGGAAGTGCTCGCTTCGCGCGGCCTGACCCTGGGTATGAAGCTCGAAAGCTGGCCGCCTGCCGGCCTGGAAAAGCTCGCCTGATGCTTCACGACCGGGCTTCGGCCCGGTTGCTTCACCTGTTGTACTTGTCTGATTTGTTTCATTTGCTTTACTGACTCACAAACTCTCGATAACCATTAACCGGCCATTTGCATCGCGCGGTGGCCGCAAAAAAACGAGGACATCAAAATGCGTCACGGTAACGGACTTCGCAAATTAAATCGCACCTCTGCGCATCGCCAGGCGATGCTGCGCAACATGGCCGTCTCGCTGTTGCGTCACGAGGCGATCAAGACCACCCTGCCCAAGGCCAAGGAATTGCGCCGTGTGGTCGAGCCCCTGATCACCTTGGGCAAAAAGCCCAGCCTGGCCAATCGTCGCCTGGCGTTCGATCGCACGCGCGATCGCGACATCGTCGGCAAACTGTTCGAGGTGCTCGGCCCGCGCTACGCGACACGTAACGGCGGCTACCTGCGCATTCTCAAGATGGGTTTCCGCGACGGCGACAATGCGCCGATGGCTTTTGTCGAATTGCTGGATCGCCCCGCCGAGGAAGTGGTCGAGACTGCCGTCGCCGAGTAAGCCGTTTGCTGCAATCAAAAAGCCAGGCGATGCCTGGCTTTTTTGCTTTCAGGACTGACGTTCCTCAGAGAATCATTCCCGCGCCCACGGTGTTGTTGGTCGACTCGTCAATCACGATGAAGGCGCCGGTCGCCCGGTTTTCGGCGTAAGTGTCGACGCACAATGGCTGTGCCAGTTTGAAGACAACGCGGGCAATGTCGTTCATGCCCAGACGTTCGGCGGGCATCTGCTTCAGGGTGTTGATGTCCAGCCGGTAGCCTATGGTCTCCAGCGCCGCCTTGGTCTCCCGTGTGGTCTGGCGGATCAGGTATTTGCGCTGCGGGTCCAGCGGCACGTCGCCCAGCCAGCAGAGCATGGCTTCGATTCGCCGTGTCACCAGCGCCGACTTTTGGCCACGAACGATCATGTCGCCGCGGGAGATGTCGACCTCGTCTTCCAGCAGCAGCGTGACCGACTGCTCGGCGATTGCCCGCGGCAGTGAAGTGCCGTAAATCTCGATCGCCTTGACGCGCGTCCTTTGGTCCGATGGCAACACCAGCACTTCGTCGCCCACAGCAATCTCGCCGGATTCGACGCGACCCATGAAGCCGCGATAGTCGTGCAGTTTCGGGACGCCTGCCTTCTGAGGTCGGCAGACGAGCTGCACCGGAAAACGGAAGGCTTCATCCCGCTCGCTGTGCGCGGTGGGCGCATTTTCGAGGATGTCGAGTAGCGTCGGTCCCTGGTACCAGTCGAGCCGGGTGCCGCGATCGACGATCATGTCGCCGTTCAGGGCAGACAGCGGAATGAAACTGACGTCGCCAATGCCCAGGGTCGCGGCAAAGTCGAGGTATTCGCTGCGGATGCGATCGAAGGTTGCCTGACCGTAATCCACCAGATCCATCTTGTTGATCGCCACAATGATGTGCGGAATGCCGACCAGATGGGCAAGGTAGGAGTGGCGCCGGGTTTGAGTCAGCACGCCTTTGCGGGCGTCGATCAGGATGATCGCCAGGTTGGCGGTCGACGCCGCGGTGACCATGTTGCGGGTGTACTGCTCGTGACCGGGGGCGTCGGCGATGATGTACTTGCGCCGCCCCGTGGTGAAGTAGCGATAGGCGACATCGATGGTGATGCCCTGCTCACGTTCCGCCTGCAGGCCGTCGGTCAGCAGTGAAAGATCAACGCTTTCGAGGCCGCGCCGCTCGGAGGTGCGCGCCATCGCATGCAGTGTGTCAGCGAGAATGGTCTTGGTGTCGTAAAGAAGCCGTCCAATCAGTGTGCTCTTGCCGTCATCCACGCTGCCGCAAGTGAGGAAGCGCAACAGGCCGTTGTCGATTTCCGGCAGACGTTCAATGGCGCTCATTAAAAATATCCTTCCTTCTTGCGTTGCTCCATCGAGGCTTCCGATGTCTGGTCGTCGAGGCGAGTCTCGCCGCGCTCGGTAATGGTCGTGGTTGCCGTTTCCTCGATGATGCGGGCCACCGTGTCGGCATCGGACAGAACCGGCGCAGTACAGGTGATATCGCCAACCGTGCGGAAGCGTACCGTCAGTTCCTCGACCACATCTCCGGGCCGGGCCGGGGTCAGTTCGGTGACCGGCTGCAGCAATCCGTTCTTTCGCACTACCGAGCGTTTATGCGCAAAGTAGATCGACGGCAGATCGAGGTTCTCCCGCTCGATGTACTGCCACACATCGAGTTCGGTCCAGTTGGAAATGGGGAAGGCGCGAATGTTTTCGCCCTTGTGCACCCGTGCATTGAACAGATCCCACAATTCCGGTCGCTGGTTCTTCGGGTCCCACTGGCCGAACTCGTCGCGGAAGGAAAAAATCCGTTCCTTGGCGCGGGCCTTTTCCTCGTCACGGCGCGCACCGCCGATGCAGCAGTCGAAGCCGAACTCCTCAATGGCTTCAAGCAGCGTCACCGACTGGTGCTTGTTGCGCGACTCGTTGGCTGATTTCAGCACCACAGTGCCGCGCCGCATCGAATCCTCTACCGAGCGCACGATCAGCCGCTCATTCAACTGGCAAGCGCGAAAGTCGCGAAAGTCGATCACTTCGCTGTAGTTATGACCGGTATCGATGTTGAGCAGGGGAAAAGGAAAGCGTCCCGGGCGAAAGGCCTTTTCGGCCAGTCGCAGCAGCACCAGCGAGTCCTTGCCGCCCGAAAAAAGCAGGGCGGGATTGGCGCACTGGCCGGCCACTTCGCGCAGGATGTGGATGGCTTCGGATTCCAGCCAATCGAGGTGCGAAAGGGTGGCATGCTGCTGCAGGGTCAGCGTGCTCACGCTTCGACTTCCTGCTTTGAAATGCGCTGCAGGCGTCCGTCGACCAGATGCAGGCCGCACTCCTTGGTGTCCGCACTTTCCCACCACCAGCGGCCGGCGCGCACGTCTTCGCCGGGCTGGATGGCGCGGGTGCAGGGGGCGCAGCCGATGCTTGGATAGTTGCGGTCGTGCAGCCGGTTATACGGCACGCGGTTGGCGCGGATGTACACCCAGACTTCTGCCTCGCTCCAATCCGAAAGCGGGCTTGCCTTGACCAGATTGTTCGTGGTGTCTTGAGCGATCACTTTCAGTTTGTCGCGGGTAGTCGACTGCGTGGCGCGCAAGCCGGTTACCCACGCGCCCTTTCCCGCCAGCGCGCGTTGCAGGGGTTCGACCTTGCGTGCATGGCAGCAGGCCTTTCGTGCTCCCACCGAATCGTAGAAACCGTGGCTGCCGTGGGTGCGGGCGTAGGTTTCGACCGCATCATGTCGCGGAAAGAAAATGTCGAGCTTGCGGCCGTAATGTATTTCCGCCTGATGGATCAGCTCGTAGGTTTCGACCGGCAGGCGTCCGGTGTCCAGCGAGAACACTCCGATGTTGATGTCGTTGCGCCAGATCAGGTCCGTGAGCACCATGTCTTCGGCTCCCAGGCTGTTGGCAAAGACCACGGGAGCGTAGTCGCGCGCGATGTTGCGCAGGAGCGTGGTGGCGCGCGCGGCTTTTTCGGCCACGCTATTCACCAACTCGGGATTGGCCAGGTCAGGCAGGGATTCTCGGATCATGCTGTTCTCGTCAGGCAGTGCGGCGGCGGAAAAGAGGTTCGGGCTGGTCGGCGCCAGCCTGATAGGTCTCCGGAAAGTCGTTGAAGGCGGTCAGCGCTTCTTCAGCGCTCTTGCCTTCGCCGAGCACGAAACTGTCGAAGCCGACGCGATTGAGGAAGAAAATCTGGTCGCGGCCGATGTCGCCAAAGGCGCGCAGTTCGCCGTCATAGCCGTAGCGTTCGCGAAGCAGGCGTGCAGTAGAGTAGCCACGACCGTCGGCGAACTTTGGAAAGTGCACCGCGATCACGGTGAAGTCGTCGACGTCCTTGGCGATCTCGGCCACATCGTCCTCGGGCGACAGCCAGATGCCCAGCGGTGTGCCGTGCTCGTATTCACGGGCGATCAGGCAGGCCTTCTTGGCATTCCACACCGAGACCGGCACCAGCAACGGGCCGACCGGCAGGCAGACGTCGAATGGCGCGACGCCGTCGACCAGGTTCACGACTTTCCATGCGTCGTCCTGCAGGCGACGTTCCTTGATGATCTGTTTGTTAGCCATTTGCGACTTTCCTTGTTTGATGGGGGTGAGCGGGTTTAGGTAAATACGCAGCGTTGCGAAAGACTTCTTCGCCGATGCGGTCGTAGGTGTCGATAAAGCGTTCGTCGACATGACGATGCGCGAGATAGGCGCCGATCAGGCGCTCGACGGCATCGGGTACTTCGGCGGCGGCGAAGGCGCGGCCGATCACTTCGCCGATACGCGCAGCGTTGCCCTGGCGGCCGCCGACGGTGACCTGGTACCACTCCTCGCCATTCTTGTCGACGCCGAGAATGCCGATCGCGCCGAGGTGATGGTGGCCGCAGGAATTCATGCAGCCGGAGATGTTGAGTTCGAGTTCGCCGATGTCGTGCTGGTAGTCGAGATCTTCGAAGCGCTCCTGGATCGCGGCGGCGATGGGCAGTGAGCGGGCATTCGCCAAACCGCAGAAGTCGCCGCCGGGGCAGGCGATAAGGTCCTGCAGCAGGCCTACGGTGGGCGAGGCCAGGCCAGCGGCCTTGGCGCGGTGCCAAACGGTGTACAACTCGCGTTGCGGCACGTCGGCGAGGATCAGATTCTGTTCGTGCGAGACGCGGATTTCACCGAAGCTGTAGCGCTCGGCCAGCTCGGCAGCAGCCTCCATTTGTTCGCTGCTGGCGTCGCCCGGGGCGGCGCCGGGTTTTTTCAACGACAGCGTAACCGAAGCGTAACCGGCAATCTTGTGCGCATGCACATTGCGCTCGACCCAGCGCGCGAAGGCCTTGTCCTCGCGCAGGTGGCCAAGATGGCAGAGGTCGTCGGGCGCCAGGGTTTCATACTCGGGCGCGGCGAATTGCGCCGAAACACGGGCGACTTCGGTAGTGGTCAGCGTCGATGGGCCGTTCTTCAGATGCGACCATTCTGCGTCGACCTGCTTGGCGAACTCCTCACGCCCGAGTGCCTTGACCAGGATCTTGATACGCGCCTTGTAAGCATTGTCACGGCGGCCGTAGCGGTTGAAGACGCGCACCAGCGCCTCGGTGTAGGTCAGCAGGTGCTGCCAGGGCAGGAACTCGCGGACTACCTGACCGAGCAGCGGGGTGCGGCCGAGACCGCCGCCGGCATAGACCTTGAAACCAATCTCGCCGGCATCGTTGCGCACGACCTGCAAGCCGAGGTCATGCACCTGAATCGCCGCGCGGTCTTGAGTGGCACCAGAGATCGCGACCTTGAATTTGCGCGGCAGGTAAGCGAACTCGGGGTGGAAGCTCGACCACTGGCGCAGGATCTCCGCCCAGGGACGGGGATCGGCAATTTCGTCGGCAGCGACGCCGGCAAAGTGGTCGGTAGTGACATTGCGGATGCAGTTGCCCGAGGTCTGGATCGCGTGCAGTTCATCCTGCGCCAGTTCGGCGAGGATCTCCGGAACGTCGGGCAGCTTGACCCAGTTCAGTTGCAAGTTGTGGCGTGTGGTGAAGTGGCCGAAGCCCCGGTCGTAGCGCCGCGCGATGTCGGCGAACTTGCGCAATTGTTTCGCCGAGAGCAGGCCGTAGGGCACGGCGAGGCGCAGCATCGGCCCATGGCGCTGGATGTAGAGGCCGTTTTGCAGGCGCAGCGGGCGGAACTCGTCGTCGCTCAGCTCGCCCGCAAGATAACGCTCGGTCTGGCCACGGAATTGGGCGACGCGGGCCTGGACAATGGCGTGATCGTAGTCGTCGTATTGGTACATAGCGTTTCCTTAAGCGAAGATCAGCTTGCTGCCAACCAGCAGCAAAACGGTGGCGAGCAGGCTGCGCAGCGCCCGTTCCGGTACCTTGGCGGCAAAGTGGGCGCCAAGTGCGATGCCGGGCAGGGATCCGATCAGCAGCGAAACCAGCAGCACTACATCGACCGTGCCCAGCCACCAGTGGCCAAGGCCGGCGACCAGGGTCAGTGGCACGGCGTGGGCGATGTCCGAGCCGACAATGCGGCGCGTGGCGAGTTGCGGATAGAGGAAGGTAAGTGCGGTCACGCCTAACGCGCCGGCGCCGACCGAGGAGATTGTCACCAGAACGCCGACGATGGCGCCGACGGCAACGGTGAGGCCGGCCACATGGCGCTGCGAGAAGTCGGCGCTGGCGCTACGGCGCTTGGCCAGGTCAAGCAGGCGCTGGCGGAAGAACAGGGAGAGGGCGGTGAGCAGCAGGGCGAATCCGAGCACCACCGAGATCAGGCCCGTGGCGCCGTGGCCCTGTACGCCAAGCTGAGCCAACAGAAGAAGCGTGAGGCCGGCAGCGGGGACGCTACCGAGAGCAAGTCGGCCGGTGATCGCCCAGTCGATGTTGTCGTGACGGTGATGCACCCACGAACCGCCGCTCTTCGTAATCGCCGCGTAAAGCAAGTCAGTGCCCACTGCGGTCGCCGGCTTGAAGCCAAAGACCAGGACCAGCAGCGGGGTCATCAGCGAGCCGCCGCCGACACCAGTCCGGCCGACAAGCAGGCCGACGCCGAAACCGGACAGCGGGAGCAGGGGATTGAGGATGAATTCCATGATGCAGAGCATCGTAGCGGCTTCTTATAGTTCCGAAAAATACCTTATTGCTATTTGTATATAACTAGAAGATATAATTAGGCCATGAAACTCCAGCAGCTACGTTATCTGGTCGAAGTCGAGCGGCGCGGCCTGAATGTCTCCGCCGCCGCCGAGGCGCTATTCACGTCGCAGCCGGGGGTGTCCAAACAGATCGGGCTGTTGGAGGAAGAACTGGGCCTGACGATTTTCGAGCGCAGCGGTAAGCGGCTTACAGCCATCACCGCACCCGGCCGCATCGTGCTGGCCATGGCGCAGCGCATGCTCGTCGAAGCGCAGAACATGAAGCGGGTTGGCGAGGATTACGCGGCGGAAAGTAGTGGCACGCTGTCGATCGCGACCACCCACACCCAGGCGCGCTACACGTTGCCGCCAGTGATCCGGCGCTTCGTTCAGCGCCATCCGGAAATTCGGCTGCATATCCAGCAAGGCAGTCCGCTGCAGGTCGCCGAGTGGGTGATGGAAGGCAGCGCTGATCTCGGCATCGCCACCGAGGCACTGGATCGTCATTCGGATCTATTGACCCTGCCCTGCTTCCAGTGGGCGCATCTGGTGGTGACCCCGCGCGACCATCCGCTATTGGAGCGCCAACCGCTGACACTGGCGGCGCTGGCCGAGCATCCCCTGATTACCTACGACGCGACTTTTACCGGGCGCTCGCGCATCGATCGGGCATTCGAGCGGCAGAATCTGCGGCCGAACGTGATGCTGACCGCCATCGATTCCGATGTGATCAAGACGTATGTGGCTCTGGGGCTGGGAGTCGGCATCATCGCAGAAATGGCCTTCGATCCTGCACGCGATGAAGCGCTCGCCGCCATGCCGGCTTCCCATTTGTTCGAGGGCAACACGACGCGCGTGGGTTTCCGCCGCGACGTCTGGCTGCGAGGCTACGAATACGATTTCATGGAACTGCTGGCGCCGCAACTGACGCGGGACATGGTCGAGGCAACATTGAAGGGCGAAGGCGCCGATCCCGGCCTTTGATTCCCTTCGACCCGGGAGATTTCCTTGTCGGCGAAGGCGATGTTCGCGAGTCCGGAAGCTAGAATGGCGTCAGTCCGATATTGCCGCACATTCCAGAGAGCGAGGTTTGACCATGCCCTATACCCCTGATCTTGTCCATGAACTGAACACCCTGATACGTTTCGATCTGGAGACCAGCCAGCAGGGCATCAAGGTGCACAAGACCGCTGATCCCGCAGTGATCGAAGCAGTTCGCCGTTTGCACGCCAAGGGCTTGCTGACACAGGTGGACGGCGGCTATCTCACGGGCCTCGGCAGGGATGCGGCTGAGCATGCACAAGCCATGCTGACCATCCTGGCTTCGGACTCGACCGCTACGGCAACCCCGTAGCGGAATATCGACTAAGGACTTTCGTCGGCAGCCTCGTCGGTTTCGGGCCTGCCTTCGAGTTCGCGCAGCTCCCGGAACAGTTCGCGGTAAGCCCGCGGCGGCTTGCCCTGCTGCGCTTCTTTCAGTGCGTTGCGGCGCAACTGGCGCAGGTGCTGCATGTCCGCGTGGGGATAGTCGCGCGCAAGTTCACTGAACACCGCTTCGTCTTCCATCAAACGCGTACGTAGCCTTTCCAGGCGGTGTTGACGGATGTTGGCCGCTTCGGACTTCCCCTTGATTTCATTCATCGCCGCCTGCAACGGTGCGGCATCGATATCGCGCATGATTTTGCCGACGTACTGCATCTGGCGACGCTTGGCTTCATGCTTGGTGAAACGCTGGGCATCCAGCAGCGCATCGCGCAGCCGCTCCGGCATGTCGATCTTCGCCAGCCGGTCTTTCGACAACGCCACCAGTTCCGCGCCGAGATCCTGCAATGCGGTGCTCTCACGCTTGAGTTGCGATTTACTGGGGCCCGAGTACTCGTCCGCGTCGTTATCGATATCTTCCACGGTTATCATTATAGCTTCGCGATTCGAGTCTCACTCTTAAAGGGTTCCCGGATGTCCCAAGCTTTTGCTCACTCTCAGGAGGCATTGCGCGCGTTGGCGCAGACTGTTCTCGATCACGCCGCCGCCAACGGCGCTACGGCCTGCGAGGTTGATGTCTCGGAGGGTTTTGGCCAGTCGGTCAGCGTGCGCCGGCAGGAAGTGGAGACCATCGAGTACAACCGTGACAAGGGGCTCGGCGTCTCGGTGTACATAGGCCAGCGACGCGGCCATGCCAGCAGCTCGGATTTCTCGCCGGCTGCGCTGAGAGCCTCGGTTGAGGCCGCGCTGTCCATTGCACGATTCACTGCCGAAGACGATTGCGCGGGCCTGCCCGACGCAAAATTGCTGGCGAAGAAGAGCATGGACCTCGACCTGTTCCATCCCTGGGATATTTCAGTGGAGGCGGCAATAGACATCGCGCGTCGCTGCGAGCAGGCTGCCTTCGATGTCAGCCCGATGATCAAGAATTCCGAAGGCGCCAGCGTTTCCGCGCAGTCCTCGCACTTTGTTTCCGCCAACAGCCTGGGCTTCATGGATGGCTTCTCCACTTCGCGGCACTATGTGTCCTGCTCGGTGATCGCCGGAGAAGGTGAGGACATGCAGCGCGACGACTGGTATGCCACACGTCGCAATGCGAATGGATTTCCCGATGCAGCACGGATTGGCGACTACGCGGCGCGACGGGCACTGGCCCGCCTCGGGTCGCGCAAGTTGAAGACCCGCAAATGCCCGGTGGTTTTCGAGGCACCGCTGGCGTCGGGTTTGATCGGCAGTTTCGTGCATGCAGTGTCCGGCGGCGCGCTCTATCGCAAAACCTCCTTTCTGCTGGACAGCCTTGGCCAGCAGCTATTCCCGGACTTCGTCCAGATCAGCGAGCGCCCCCATATCCGTGGCGCGTTCGCCTCTTCGCCATTTGATGACGATGGCGTTGCCACGCATGATCGCGAGGTGGTGAGGGATGGCGTCCTGCAAGGCTACTGCCTGTCCACCTACTCGGCACGCAAGCTGCGCATGCAGACCACCGGCAACGCCGGCGGCGCGCACAATCTGCTGGTGCAACCGGGCCGGCACGATCTCAAGGGGCTGTTGCGCAAAATGGGCACGGGGCTGCTGGTCACCGAACTGCTCGGGCAGGGCGTGAATTATGTGACCGGCGACTATTCGCGCGGCGCGGCGGGGTACTGGGTGGAGAAGGGCGAGATCGCCTATCCGGTGGAGGAAATCACCATAGCCGGCAACCTGCGCGAGATGTTGCGCGGGATTGTCGATATCGGCAATGACATCGAGGTGCGGGGTTCCAAGCAGGTGGGTTCGGTTCTGGTCGATCGCATGACGATCGCCGGTAACTGAGGGTGCGGCTGATAAAATCAAGCGCTTCAGCTTGACCCTAATGCAGGGTTTGATATGCTAACAGCCCTATTTCCGGTAGAGTCCGGAACGCAAGCTTTGATCCGTCTCCGGTGGAGCAGCCGCCATGCAAGCCGCAGCCCATCCCCTGCAACACCACAGGAGTTTCCTGAATAAACTCGCTGCATCGCCAGTCGTGGATGGCAGCATGCTGGAAGGCAGAACGTTCTGAAAACATTTCTTGGCATCTCTCTTGGGGAGAAAGCTCCGCGAAGCGATGAAGCGGAAGCGGTGACTGCCTCGCCGCGTAAGTTCGATCTCAACAAGCTGAAGACGCTTATCGATTTTTTCCCGATCGGGAAGAAGTTGTCCTATTGCCCCGAGTACAAGAAGGAAATCGTTTTCGATACGCTTGTCGTCGCCTACTGCGTGAATGGGAGTTTCGTCTATTCCGGGGAGGCGATCGATCGCGATTCCGAAGGCTTTCCGACCATGTTCCACGCTGGCGAAAACGAGGAGCGAATTCCCGTTTCGCGCATCAAGTTGTTGCAGTTGCTCGTTCCGGATACCACCGAACTTGAGCTGAAGCTCGATTACGCGCGGCGAGCGCTGATTGGTCGGGGGCGGCAATTCATCAAGGGCAATTCCATATCCCTGATTTCCAAGGCGGGGACCAGGGGCGTGTCGACCGTCGATACCGAGGTGGCGAAGAACTTCATCCTGAAGGATGGCCCTTACGCGAACACGCAGATGATTTTGCTGACACCGGAACTGCATACGCTGGCGGTTACCGATCAGCGAAAAAAGGCTCGCGCAAAGACATCCGTTCCTGTGAGGGTGTCTTTGGCGGACGAACGGTTGTCCGGGTCTTACACGATCGCCGATATTTCGGATGGTGCCGTACGCATCCGGGTGCGCGACCGCGATACCACGATGCCTGAAATGAGCCCGGGCGACGAAGTGTTTCTTGACATCGACCTCGGCGAGTCGGAACGGCACTACACCATCAAGGGGTCGGTCTTCCGCCGCTCGGCAGAGACGTGCATCGTCCAGCTGGGGGGACTGCTCCACGACGGGCGATTCGCAAGTTTCAGTCCGCTCGATCTGCTCGAGTTGAAGGCCGGCCTGCTCAACTACGGCGACTGACTCGCGCCTGATTTCGTTCGGCTGTTGCGAGCGTTTCTTCAGGGTGAGCGGGCGCTGTCCAGATCGGCCAGGTTCCGCTCATCGACGTAGATTCTTGTCGCTTCGACATCCTCGCTGGCGAAACAACTGACAATTACATTGCTGCGCATGGCTGTCCTGGACAGCACCTCGACGGCGCAGCGGCCGTAGGCGGTTTCAATGGTGGCCAGCAGGTTGCGGGCATAGGGGCTGGCCAGTTTTCCGTCGAGAATCAGGTTGGCCAGCATCGCGCCGCCGGGCTTCAGCGCATGGCGCGTGTCGCGCCAGAATTCGCGCGTGACCAGATGACCGGGAATCGAGGTACGCGAGCTATAGACATCCACTACCACGGCGTCAAAACGGCGCGCGGTTTCGATCACGAAGCGGCGGGCGTCGGTGGCCACGAATTCACCACGGGACGGCTCGCGCAGGAAGTCGCGCTCGGCAATGACGCGGATGGCCGGGTCGATGTCCACGTAGGTATAGCGATTGGTCGGCTCGCGGTGGGACAGCGTGAAGCCTCCGGCGCCCAGCACCAGAATGTCGCGATCCCTGAACCCGAGATCGTCAAGTAGGATGCGTCGCAGGTGCTGCACGTAGCGGGCGTAGAGCGGCGGGTCGCTGTTGTCGATCAAGGATGCGACCTGTGTGTTCACGCGGAAGGCTCGCGGTGACTGCATGCCCTCGCGCGCAACGGCTTCAACCTGGTAGTCGGCGTAGGCCGTGTCGGACCGCTGCCGGTCGCCAAGATTGGCGGCGACGCCGAATCCGGCGACGCCCGCCAGCAGCGTCGCTGCCAGCGGCCTGGGGCGCTGCACCAGAGCGGAGCCAGCCACCAGCATTACGGCGCCGAGCAACACGGCGGCCCACACGCCGAACATCTGCATCACGCCGAGTGAGAGCGTGACCGAGCCGAGAAATGAACCGAGGGTGGACCAATAAAGTGCCCGTCCCGCTGCTTCGCCGCTGCGCTGCGCCCGCATCAGGTTGGTTAGTATCGGCACCGTCTGTCCCAGCAGCCAGGCCAGCGGGCACAGTATTGTGCCGACAAAAATCAGATAGGCCATCGCCGCCGGCGCACCGGCAAAGATGGCGTTGACGCTGCCTCCCGCCAGACCGGCGCCCATCAGTGCGGCGGAGATCAGGAAGTTGCGTGCCACGACAGCGCGGTAGTCCGTCTCCACCCGGCTGCCGGAGTGGTAGCCGAGCGCGAGGGCGAGCAGGAACAGGCCGATGGTCGGCGCCGTGATCACGATGG
>JAPLRA010000073.1:0-891 GCA_026399445.1 Sulfuritalea sp. | reverse complement strand
CCGTGATCACGATGGAACTGCCGACATGGGGAATCAGCCGTCGCAGGGCGATGATCTCCGCACCGAGGGAGCAATAGCCCTCGATGAAGACAATCGTGAACAGCAGGCGTGGCGGCATGGTGGCAAGACGCATACGGGGATCGCGACTTTACCTCAACTGAAAGTCGGCGCCGGCGATACGGCGAAGCGGTTCTATGCGCCGTAAAATGCATTGCCACGCCCATGTCGTTCAATTTCCCGTCTGTCGAGGTATCCATCGTGCTGTTATTTTCCGGCGCTGCCAGCGGCAGGGCTTGCCATGAGTAGCTTTCCGGTCATTGAATGGACCGAGGACGGTGCGGAGCAGTCTGCCCGATGGCATTCCGAAAGCGGGACGCCGCCGCCGAAACGCGTCGTCATCGCCGACGACCGCATCGCCGCCGATGCTGCCTGGCGCCTTGCCAGCGAGGGAACGGCGCTGCTGTGGCGGGGTGATTTCCAGAACGCTCGCCAACTGCTGCAGGCCATGGCCCGGCGCATCGACCGCAAGCCGCGCAAGGCGGCGTCGGCTACATCGGCTCCCGCCGAGGCCTTTCATTTGTATCGTCTGGCGCAGTCGCAGCGCGCGCGCACCCTGGGCATGCTGCTGCTGCCGTTCGATCACGACTACCGGGTGCCGCTGCGGCGGGCGCCCGACGTGCGTCGAGCCTGTGTCGAAGCCTACGGCCCTGGCGCCGGGCCTTTCGTCGCCTCGCTGCGGGAATTGCTGGGCCTGATCGGTGCGCACGAGTGGCGCAAGAAAGGTGTCGAGGTGCCGGCATTGGGCCAGCGCGTCCATCCGCATTACGGGGTCTTTGCGCCGGTGCGTGGCGAGTATGTCGACCTGGTGGCCGCGGCGCCGTTGCCTGCCGG
>JAPLRA010000036.1 GCA_026399445.1 Sulfuritalea sp. | reverse complement strand
TTAAGGTACGCGGGGCGGTCAAGAGTGCGGGCGTTGTGGTCGGGCGCGTGACTGAGATTCGCTTCGATCCCGAGGCCTATCTGGGTGTGGTGACCATCCAGGTGGATGCACGTTACAAGTTTCCGCGCGATACTTTCGCAACGATCAATACGTCGGGTTTGCTCGGCGAGCAGTACATAGGGTTTGAAGTGGGTGGCGACACGGCAATGCTGAAACCGGGCGACACGATCAAGAAGACCCAGTCGGCAGTGGTTCTGGAAAAGCTGATCAGCCAGTTCATGTTCAACAAGGCCGCCGAGGATGGCGGCAAGAAGTAGTCAACAGGTGCCTCAAAAAGAATGAAAACAATGCTGCCTGCTCGAATTAAGTCCGCCGCTGTGGCCATTGCGGCCGTTGGTCTGCTGGGCGGATGCGCTACCTCGGGAAACCCAAAGGATCCGATCGAGGGCTTCAATCGCGCCATGTTCGCTTTCAACGAAGGGCTCGATTCGGCAATCATCAAGCCGGTTGCCAAGGGCTACGACCATGTTCTGCCCTCGCCCATCAAGACCGGCGTTACCAATTTCTTCAGCAACATCGAAGACCTCTTCATCGGCGTGAACAACCTGTTGCAGGGCAAGGTGCCGGAGGCGTTCAGCGATCTGGGCCGGGTGGTGATCAATAGTACCGTCGGCCTGCTCGGCGTTATCGACTTTGCGTCAGATGCTGGTCTCGAAAAGCACGACGAGGATTTTGGTCAGACGTTTGGCCGCTGGGGCGTCGGCAATGGCGCCTACGTGGTGATTCCCGTGTTCGGTTCGCGCACCGTGCGTGATACCGTCGGTCTGGTGCTGGATGTCGCAGCCGATCCGGTGGCGAATCACAATCCGAGGCGGACTCGCGATATGGCAATTGTTCTGCGCCTGGTGAATGACCGGGCCAATCTGCTACCCGCTGACAAGGTGGTCGAGGAAGCCGCACTGGACAAGTATTCGTACATGCGTGACGCCTATCTCCAGCGCCGCCGCAATCTGATTCACGACGGCAATCCGCCACGGGAAGTTGAGGCGAATGCAGACTCCGCCGATCCTGCGACAAACGCAGAAGTGCAAGTCAGCGAGCCGCGAGCCGACGCTGCGACCGAAGCCGCCGTTGTGGTAGCCCGCGCGGATCAGGCTTCACCCAACTGATGCCCCTTAGAGGGGCATGCTGTACCCATTCCAGCAATCTCAGGAACTCCAGAATGAAATCCCTGTTTGCACTCTTCAGCGGTCTGCTTATTGCCACGACGGTAATGGCCCAGGAGCTCGCCCCCGATGTACTCGTCAAGACCGTCACCAACGAGGTGCTCGACATTGTCCGCAAGGACAAGGAAATTCAGTCCGGCAACACTAAAAAGGCCATCGATCTGGTCGAGACCAAACTGCTCGGGCATTTCAATTTCACGCGCATGACCCAACTGGCCTTGGCCCGTGATTGGAGGCAGGCAAGTCCGGCGCAGCAGAAGATTCTGACTGACGAGTTTCATGCACTCTTGGTACGGACTTATTCCAAGGCCTTGACCGAGTACAAGAACCAGACCATAGACTTCAAGCCGTTTGTCATGAAGGCTGGGGAGACCGATGTCCGTGTTCGCACTGAAATAAAACAGTCGGGAGCAGGCAAGAACATCGAACTGGACTATTACCTTGAAAAGTCCGGTGCGGCCTGGAAGGTCTACGACATCGAAGTCGGCGGCATCAGCCTCGTAACCAATTACCGCGATTCGTTCGCATCCGAGGTACGCAACAACGGCATCGATGGACTGATCAAGTCCCTGCAAGCCAAGAACAAGTCCGGCGAGGCGACCTCGGTAAAGAAATGATCCGTATCGCCGGTGATTGCGCTGAGGTGTCGGGCCCGATGACCATGTCGGGCGCTGCCGCACTGCTCGCCGAAGGGGAAGCAGCCATAGCAGCCAATGCGTCGGCTTTCGATTTGGCTGCCGTGACCGATATGGATTCCTCCTGTCTCGCCGTGGTTTTTGGCTGGATGCGCGCAGCGAAAGCCGGCGGGAAATCCTTGCGTCTCCTGAATCCGCCGCAGAATCTGTTGAGCCTCGCCGCCGTCTACGGCGTTGCCGATCTCCTTCCGCAGCCCTGACCGCAGCCTTCGGGTTGGTCATCGTTCATGTCCGCTGCGATCCGTATTCAGCAGGTCTCCAAGTGCTTTGGCAGTACGCAGGCGCTGGACAGGGTCGACCTTGAAATTCAGCAGGGCGAGTTCTTCGGGCTGCTGGGACCCAATGGGGCCGGCAAGACAACCCTGATTTCAGCGCTGGCCGGACTCGTTCGTGCCGACGCCGGCAGCCTCAGCGTGATGGGTCACGACGTGCAGTCGGACTATCGAGCGGCACGGCGTCTTCTGGGAGTCGTGCCCCAGGAACTGGTTTTTGATCCCTTTTTTACGGTTCGTGAATCGCTGAAAATTCAGTCCGGCTACTTCGGGATTGGCGACAACGACGACTGGATCGACGAGATTCTCGAGAAACTGGGACTTACGTCGAAGGCCAACGCCAACATGCGAATGTTGTCCGGCGGCATGAAACGCCGGGTGCTGGTTGCCCAGGCCCTGGTGCATCGTCCGCCGGTAATCGTTCTAGACGAGCCGACGGCCGGTGTCGATGTCGAGTTGCGACAGACCTTGTGGCAATTCATCCGGCGGCTCAATGAAGCGGGACACACCATTGTGTTGACCACGCACTACCTCGAGGAGGCGGAGAACTTGTGCACCCGCATCGCCATGCTCAAGGCCGGCCACGTAGTCGCGCTCGACAGCACGGCGAACCTTCTGCGCCGCTTTTCCGTCCATAGTCTGCGCTTGCGCACCGACGGCGTGATGCCTGCGGAACTGACCCGGAAAGCCGCGCAAAACGGTGGCTGGTGGTCCCTGCCCTTTGATGGCTTTGACGAAGTCGAGCCATTACTGGCACGGATACGCGCCGCCGGTTGCAGGATCGACGATCTCGAGATCGGCAAGCCCGATCTCGAGGAGGTCTTCGTTCGCGTCATGCAGGGACCGCAGCAGGAACAGGTCGACTGAGATGCGCTACAGCGGCTTTTCGACACTACTCTACAAGGAAGTCCTGCGCTTCTGGAAAGTCGGCTCGCAGACTGTCGCGGCGCCAGTGCTCACGGCGCTGCTTTATCTATTGATCTTCTCCCACGTACTGGAAGGGCACGTGAGAATCCATGGCGTGACCTATACGGCCTTCCTGATTCCGGGGCTGGTGATGATGTCGGTATTACAAAATGCCTTCGCCAACTCCTCCTCCTCCCTGATCCAGTCCAAGGTGACGGGAAACATTGTTTTCGTCCTGCTGCCGCCGATTTCCTACCTTGAGTTTTTCGCCGCCTATGTGCTGGCATCCGTCGTGCGGGGTGTGGTGGTGGGAGCGGGTGTCTTGCTGGCCACCTTCTGGTTCGCGCCGCTGACGTTTGCCGAGCCGTGGTGGATTCTGGTCTTTGCACTAATGGGCGGCGCCATCCTCGGCAGCCTCGGCGTAATCGCCGGTATCTGGGCCGACAAATTTGATCAGCTCGCCGCCTTTCAGAATTTTCTGATCTTACTCTATGAATTCGTTACCGCCTTTCTGGCAGCAAGTCTCGCACTGGAACCCGATGTTCTACATGATTGACGGCTTTCGCCATGGCTTTTTCGGCGTCTCCGACGCGTCGCCGTGGCTGAGTCTCGCCGTTGTCGGAACTTGTCTTGCCGTGTTGATGGTATTTACTTTGAATTTGCTTAAGCGCGGCTACAAGCTGCGCGCCTGAGGAGTTACCCATGCTTGACCCAAAACAAATCGAAACATGGATCGCAGCCGGTCTGCCTTGCGAGCTTCTTGCTGTCGAGGGTGATGGCCACCATTTCGAGGCCGTCATCGTCAGCAGCGAGTTTGCCGGCCTGAACCGCGTCAAGCGCCAGCAGCGCATCAATGCCATTCTCAAGCCGCGTTTCGATTCGGGCGAATTGCACGCATTGTCGATGAAGACTCTGACCCCGGAGGAATGGAACGCAAATGGATAAGTTGCTGATCGCGGGAGGCGTTCGGCTCTCGGGTGAAGTGGCCATATCCGGAGCAAAGAACGCGGCTTTGCCCCTGCTGTGCGCGGCGTTGCTGACTCGGGAGCCGGTGACATTTACCAATGTGCCGCACCTGAACGACATTGGCACCATGCTGAAACTGCTGGCGCAAATGGGTGTCAAGGTTTCACGGGAAGGCTCAAGAGTCGGCGCTGGCGACACGGTGACGCTGGACGCCTCGGGGCTGAACAATGCCGTAGCGCCCTACGAAATGGTGAAGACCATGCGCGCCTCGATCCTCGTGCTGGGGCCGCTTGTCGCACGCGCCGGCGAGGCCCGGGTCTCGCTGCCGGGCGGCTGCGCGATCGGCGCGCGCCCCGTGGATCAGCACATCAAGGGCCTGACCGCGATGGGCGCCGAAATAGCGGTCGAGCAGGGCTATGTCCACGCTCGTGTCAAAAAGCTGAAAGGGGCGCGGCTGTTCACCGACATGGTGACCGTCACCGGTACCGAAAACCTGATGATGGCCGCCTGCCTGGCTGAAGGTGAAACCGTGATCGAGAACGCCGCGCGCGAGCCGGAAGTCGTCGATCTGGCGAACTGCCTGGCGGCCATGGGCGCGCGCATTTCGGGCGCCGGCGGCGACGTGATCCGCATTCAGGGGGTGGATTCACTGCACGGCACCACGCATCGCATCATGCCCGACCGTATTGAGACCGGCACCTATCTTTGTGCGGCGGCCGCCACGGGTGGCGACGTACGCTTGACCGGCGCATCGGCGGCCAATCTCGACGCGGTGATCGACAAGCTGATGGATACCGGCTGTGACATTGTCTCCGAGCGCGACGCGATTCGAATCAAGGCGCCGCCGCGACTCACTGCGGTGAGCATCCGCACGGCGCCGTACCCGGCGTTCCCGACCGACATGCAGGCCCAGTTCATGGCGATCAACGCTGTGGCTGAAGGTACCGCCGTGATGCGCGAGACGATTTTCGAAAACCGCTTCATGCACGCGGTGGAACTGATCCGGCTCGGCGCCGACATCAAGATCGACGGCAACACGGCGTTCGTCAAGGGTGTCGCCAAACTCGATGGTGCTGCGGTGATGGCAACCGATCTGCGCGCCTCGGCCAGCCTGGTCATCGCCGGCCTGGTGGCGCAGGGTGAGACACTGATCGAGCGCATCTATCATCTTGATCGCGGCTACGAGGGTCTGGAACAAAAGCTGGCCGCTTTGGGCGCCAACATTCGCCGGGTAAAATGATTTCATGAGCGGAATAACCATCGCCCTTTCCAAGGGCCGCATTTTCGAGGAAACCTTGCCCCTGCTGGCAGCGGCGGGCATCGTGCCGGCTGAAGATCCGGAGAAGTCGCGCAAGCTGATCATCGGCACCAATCGCGATGATGTGCGGGTGGTCATTGTGCGCGCTTCCGATGTGCCGACCTATGTGCAATACGGGGCGGCCGACATGGGCATCGCCGGCAAGGATGTGTTGCTCGAACACGGCGGCGTCGGGCTGTATCAACCGCTGGACCTGAACATCGCCAAATGCCGCATGTGCGTCGCGGCGCCGGCGGGCTTCGACTATGCCGCAGCGGTCCGGCAGGGCGCCCGTTTGCGCATTGCCACCAAGTACATCGCCGTCGCGCGCGAACACTTCGCCGCCAAAGGCGTACACGTCGATCTGATCAAGCTGTATGGTTCGATGGAGCTGGCCCCGCTGGCGGGGTTGGCTGAGGCGATTGTCGATCTGGTATCCAGCGGCAGCACGCTCAAGGCCAACAATCTGGTGGAGGTCGAGGAGATCATGAGCATTTCCTCGCGGCTGGTGGTCAATCAGGCGGCGCTCAAAGTGAAGCGTGAATTGCTGCAACCGGTGATCGCCGCTATTGAGGCTGCAATCAGATGATTCGCCGCTTGTCGACCCGTGATGCGGATTTTCTCGCAACGCTCGATGAGCTGCTGCATTTCGATCATTCGACTGACGATGCCATCGAAGCGACGGTCGCCGAGATCCTTAAGCGGGTTCGCAGCGAGGGCGATGCCGCGGTGCTCGACTACACGCGCCGCTTCGATCAACTCGACGTCGCTACCATGGCTGAACTCGAGCTTCCCGGGAACGAATTGCGCCGGGCGCTGGATGGACTTCCCGCGGCGCAGCGCTCCGCGCTTGAAGCCGCCGCGCAGCGGGTAAGCGATTATCACCAGCGGCAGAAGCTCGAATCGTGGAGCTTCACGGAAGCCGATGGCACACGCCTCGGGCAGAAGATCACGGCGCTGGACCGGGTCGGGTTGTATGTTCCGGGCGGCAAGGCGGCCTATCCGAGTTCGGTATTGATGAATGCCCTGCCGGCCAAGGTGGCTGGGGTCGGCGAACTGATCATGGTGGTACCGACGCCGCGCGGCGAGAAGAATGCGCTGGTGCTGGCCGCCGCCTCTCTGGTCGGGGTCGACCGCGTGTTCACCCTCGGTGGTGCGCAGGCGGTGGCGGCGCTGGCCTACGGCACGCAGACCATTCCTCAGGTGGACAAGATTGTCGGCCCCGGCAACGCTTACGTGGCGGCTGCAAAGCGCCGCGTCTTCGGCACCTGCGGCATGGACAGGGTGGCCGGGCCGTCCGAAGTGCTGATCATCGCCGATGCCTCGGCCAATCCCGATTGGGTCGCGATCGACCTGTTCGCCCAGGCCGAGCACGACGAGCTTGCGCAATCGATCCTGCTGAGTCCGGATGCTGACTTCATTGCGCGGGTCGCCGCCAGCATCGAGAAGCTGTTGCCGACCATGCCGCGGCGCGCGGTGATTTCCGCCTCGCTCAAGGGACGCGGCGCCCTGATTCATGTCGCCAATCTTGACGAGGCCTGTGAACTGGCGAACCGGATTGCGCCGGAACATCTGGAGCTGGCGGTGGCCGACCCAGCGCCGCTGGTAGACAAGATCCGCCATGCCGGCGCGATCTTCGTAGGTCACTACACGTCGGAGTCGCTCGGCGACTATTGCGCCGGACCCAATCACGTGCTGCCGACGTCGCGCAGCGCGCGCTTTTCTTCACCGCTCGGGGTCTACGACTTTCAGAAGCGCTCCAGCTTGATCGAGGTGTCGCAGGCCGGTGCCCAAACCCTCGGGCCGATCGCCGCGGCGCTGGCACATGGTGAAGGTCTCACGGCCCACGCCCGCGCCGCGGAACTGCGCATCAAGCGCTGAGGATTTCCTTCAGCGCGGCGGTCAGTGCCGCGCATTGCTCGTCCGTCCCCACCGTAATTCGCAGGAACTGCTCGATGCGCGGCAGCTTGAAATGCCGCACGATGATGCTGCGTTGCCGTAGCGCCAGCGCCGACTTTTCGGCATCGTGCCGTGGATGCCGGGCGAAGATGAAGTTCGCCGACGATGGCAGCACGTCGAAACCCAGGGCTTTCAATTCGCCGACCAGCTTTTCGCGTGTCGCGATGACCGCTTTGCAGGTCTGCGCGAAATACTCGCGGTCTTCAAAAGCCGCGACCGCGCCGGCGATTGCCAGCCGGTCCAGCGGATAGGAGTTGAAGCTGTTCTTGACCCGTTCCAGCGCCTCGATCAGATCGACATGGCCGACCGCAAAACCGACGCGCAAGCCGGCCAGCGAGCGCGACTTGGACAGGGTCTGCACCACCAGCAGGTTCGGGTAGCGGGCGACCAGCGGGATGGCACTCTCGCCGCCGAAATCGACATAGGCCTCGTCGATCACCACCACCGAATCCGGATTGGATTGCAGCAGGCGCTCGATGTCGGCCAGCGGCACCAGACAGCCTGTTGGGGCATTCGGATTGGGGAAGATGATCCCGCCGTTCGGCTTGGCGTAGTCGTCCAGCCGGATTGAAAAATCTTCGGCGAGCGGGATCGTTTCGAACCCGACCTGATACAGCCCGCAGTAAACCGGATAAAAGCTGTAGCTGATATCGGGGAACAGGACGGGTCGTGCCTGCTTCAGCAAACCGAGAAAGATGTGGGCCAGGACCTCGTCCGAGCCGTTGCCAACGAAGACATTGCGGGCATCAATGCCATGGTAGGTGCCGATGGCAAGCTTGAGTTGCTCGGCGTTCGGGTCGGGGTAGAGTTTCAGCGATTCGCCGGTTGCCTGCCGGATTGCGTCGAGCGCGCGCGGCGAAGGGCCGTAGGGATTCTCGTTGGTGTTGAGCTTCACCAGATTGGCGAGTTTGGGTTGCTCACCCGGCACGTAGGGGGTGAGCCTCTTGACAACATCGCTCCAGAAACGACTCATGGCTGGGTGGAATGGCAGGTTTGCTGGTGGTGACTGGCGTGCAGCCGACTAGGCCGATGGTATCATGCAGGCCTCGACCCTTTGCTAGATCATCACTGCCATGCGGCAAGCCGACATCTCACGCAACACGCTGGAAACAAAGATCCGTGTCGCCCTCGATCTCGATGGCACCGGAATCTCGAAACTCGCCACCGGCGTGGGTTTCTTCGACCACATGCTGGACCAGATCGCGCGTCACGGCATGATCGATCTGACGGTCGAGGCGAAGGGCGATCTGCACATCGATGCGCATCACACCATCGAGGATGTCGGCATCACCATTGGCCAGGCGTTGGCCAAGGCCTGGGGCGACAAGAAGGGATTGCGCCGCTACGGTCACGCGTATGTGCCGCTCGACGAAGCCTTGTCGCGCGTCGTGGTCGATCTGTCCGGTCGGCCCGGCTTGGTATTCAACGTGCCCTTTACGCGGGCCACCGTCGGCGAGTTCGATGTCGATCTGGTGCGCGAATTCTTTCAGGGCCTGGTCAATCACGCCGGGATGACGCTGCACATCGACGCCCTGCGCGGCGACAACTCCCACCATCAGGCCGAGACCGTGTTCAAGGCCTTTGCCCGTGCGTTGCGCATGGCGGTGGAAGCTGATCCGCGTGCCGCTGGCTCCATTCCCTCGACCAAAGGCGCGCTCTGATTCTTCCATGAGCAAGGTCGTGGTCGTCGATTACGGCATGGGCAATTTGCGCTCGGTGGCCAAGGCCATCGAGCACGTTGCTCCGGATGCCGAGGTTCGGGTCAGTTCGGATGCCGCCGAAATTGGAGCCGCCGACCGTGTCGTCGTTCCCGGCCAGGGTGCGATGCCGGATTGCATGCGCGAACTGTCCGCACGCGGTTTGCGCGAGGCAGTCGTTCGCGCCGCCGCCGAAAAGCCTTTCCTCGGAATTTGCGTCGGCTTGCAGATGCTCTTCGGCCATGCCGAGGAAGGCGATGTCATGGGCCTCGAAATTCTTCCGGGCCGTGTCCCGCGCTTTCCCCACGCCGCCATGGTGGCGCCGGACGGTTCGCGCCTCAAGGTGCCGCACATGGGCTGGAATCAGGTGCAGCAAGCCGAAACCCACCCGCTCTGGGATGGCATCGAGGACGGCTCACGCTTCTATTTCGTGCATAGTTACTATGTCGAACCGCAAAGCCCGGAGGTGATCGCCGGCTCGACGCACTATGGCATCCCCTTTACCAGCGCGATTGCTCGCGCTAACATCTTCGCTGTTCAATTTCACCCGGAAAAAAGCGCCCAGGCCGGTCTGCGACTGCTCGGCAATTTCATGCGCTGGAACCCCTGATCCAACCGCCTCCCAGGCATCTCTCTATCTCCACATTTCACTATGCTGCTGATACCCGCGATTGATCTCAAGGATGGTCACTGTGTCCGTCTGAAACAGGGCGCCATGGAAGACGCCACGGTATTTTCCGAAGACCCGGCGGCGATGGCCCGACACTGGATCAGCCAGGGCGCGCGCCGCCTGCATCTGGTCGACCTCAATGGTGCCTTTGCCGGCAAGCCGAAGAACGAAGCGGCAATCAAGGCGATTCTCAAGGAAGTCGGCGAGGAGATTCCGGTACAACTGGGCGGCGGCATTCGCGACCTGGATACCATCGAGCGCTGCCTCGATGACGGCGTTACCTACGTCATCATCGGCACCGCCGCGGTGAAGAACCCCGGCTTCCTGCACGATGCCTGCGGTGCCTTTCCCGGGCACATCATCGTCGGACTGGATGCCAAGGACGGCAAGGTCGCGGTCGACGGCTGGTCCAAGATGACCGGGCATGACGTCGTCGATCTGGCAAAAAAGTTCGAGGACTATGGCGTCGAAGCGGTCATCTATACCGATATCGGGCGTGACGGCATGCTCTCCGGCGTGAACATCGAGGCTACGGTGAAACTGGCGCAGGCCTTGCGCATCCCGGTGATCGCCAGCGGCGGCATCGCCAGCATAAAGGATGTCAAGGCGCTCTGTGCGGTGCAGGGCGAGGGCATCACCGGTGCCATCACCGGCCGCGCGATCTACGAAGGCACCTTGAATTTCACCAAGGCTCAGGCCGAAGCGGACAAGCTTTCCGGCCGGTAATGCTCGCCAAGCGGATCATTCCCTGCCTTGACGTGAACGCCGGCCGCGTGGTCAAGGGCGTCAACTTCGTCGAACTGCGCGATGCCGGCGATCCGGTGGAAATTGCGCGTCGCTATGATGAGCAAGGCGCCGACGAAATAACCTTTCTCGACATCACAGCCAGTTCGGACGACCGCGACATCATCCTGCACATCGTCGAGGCGGTCGCCTCGCAGGTGTTCATTCCCCTGACGGTGGGCGGAGGCG
>JAPLRA010000160.1 GCA_026399445.1 Sulfuritalea sp. | reverse complement strand
ACAAATGCGACATGGTCGACGATGCCGAACTGCTCGAACTCGTCGAAATGGAGCTGCGTGAACTGCTCAGCAAGTACGACTTCCCCGGCGACGACATCCCGATCATCAAGGGCTCGGCCCTCAAGGCCCTCGAAGGCGACAAGGGCGAACTCGGCGAAATGGCCATCATGGCTCTGGCCGATGCACTGGACACCTACATCCCGACGCCCGAGCGCGCCATCGACAAGCCCTTCCTGATGCCCATCGAAGACGTCTTCTCCATCTCCGGTCGCGGCACGGTCGTGACCGGTCGTATCGAGCGTGGCGTCGTCAAGGTCGGCGAAGAAATTGAAATCATCGGCATCCGCCCCACCATCAAGACCATCTGCACCGGCGTTGAAATGTTCAGGAAACTGCTGGACCAGGGTCAGGCCGGCGACAACGTCGGCGTACTGCTGCGCGGCACCAAGCGTGAAGAAGTCGAGCGGGGCCAAGTCCTGGCCAAGCCGGGCTCAATCACCCCGCACACCCACTTCACATCGGAAGTGTACATTCTGTCGAAGGACGAAGGTGGCCGTCACACGCCGTTCTTCAATGGTTACCGTCCGCAGTTCTACTTCCGCACCACCGACGTCACGGGCAGCATCGAGTTGCCGGCCGGGACGGAAATGGTCATGCCGGGTGACAACATTGCAATGACGGTGCGGCTGATTGCCCCGATCGCAATGGAAGAAGGTCTGCGTTTCGCCATCCGTGAAGGCGGTCGTACCGTCGGCGCCGGTGTCGTTGCCAAGGTCATCGAATAACATTTGTTGCAATACAGCGAAAAGGGCGATAAAATCTCGCCCTTTCGCGATTTGCGACACCGCTCTTTAAGGATTTGTAATGCAAAGCCAGAAGATTCGCATCCGCCTCAAGGCCTTCGACTATCGTTTGATTGATCAGTCGGCGCTTGAAATCGTAGAGACGGCCAAGCGCACCGGCGCAGTTGTGCGTGGCCCGGTGCCGCTGCCAACGCGTATTGAGCGCTTTGACGTTCTTAGATCGCCGCACGTCAATAAGGCTTCGCGGGATCAGTTCGAAATTCGTACGCACCTCCGCCTGATGGACATCATTGATCCGACCGACAAGACGGTCGATGCGCTGATGAAACTGGATCTCCCCGCGGGTGTGGATGTCGAGATCATGTTGCAACGCCGGAGTGGATGTCGAGATCAAATTGCAGTAATTCGCAGCAGGGGCGCCGGATTTTTCTGGCGCCTGTCGTGGTGACGTTTGTCGCCAAAACTTGAAAGTGGGCCCGGCCAATCGTAGCTGGGGTTTAGGAGAATAAAATGAGTCTAGGCCTTGTTGGACGCAAGGTCGGCATGACGCGCGTGTTTGCCGAAGATGGAACTTCCATTCCGGTGACAGTGCTCGATGTGTCGAACAACCGCGTCACACAAATTAAGACGCCTGAAGCGGACGGTTATGCCGCCGTTCGGGCTTCGCTGGTGCGATCACCCGCCACCATTTTTCGTCGAACCGTGCATCTCACGGTAACTCGTTGTCGCACAATTCGGCGGGCTCCATAGGCATGGCGCAGGATCCGGGTCGAGTCTTTCCGGGCAAGAAAATGGCCGGCCACCTCGGTGACGTCTCACGTACGACGCAGAATCTGGAAGTCGTGCGCATCGACGAAGCGCGCCAGCTTTTGCTCGTCAGGGGTGCAGTGCCCGGCGCCAAAGGGGGTGATGTGATCGTCGCTCCGGCCGTCAAAGCATCCAACTGAGCGGGGATGACATGGAACTTAAACTAATCGACGCCCAAGGTCAGTCGTCCTCCACCGTGACAGCGTCTGACGCGCTGTTCGGTCGCGACTTCAATGAAGCACTGGTGCATCAGGTCGTGGTTGCCTATCAGGCCAACGCCCGCGCCGGCAATCGCAAGCAGAAGGATCGCGAAGAGGTGCATCACAGAACCAAGAAGCCGTTCCGCCAGAAGGGTACCGGGCGCGCTCGTGCCGGTATGACTTCCTCGCCATTGTGGCGTGGCGGCGGTCGGATCTTTCCGAACACTCCCGAAGAGAACTTCACCCAGAAGGTCAACCGCAAGATGTACCGTGCCGGCCTGGCCGCGATCCTGTCGCAGTTGGCTCGCGAAGACCGGTTGGTGGTGATTGAGGACTTCGCCATCGAAGCGCCGAAGACCCGCCTTTTCGCGCAAAAGCTGAAGGCCTTGGGCCTGGGCTCGGATCCCGTGCTGCTTGTGACGGATAGCCTCGATGACAATCTGGCGCTGGCTTCGCGAAACTTGCCGAATGTACTGGTGCTCGAAGCGCATCAGGCCGACCCGGTATCCCTGGTGCGCTTTCCCAAGGTGATATTCACCAAGGGCGCAGTGGCCAAGATCGAGGAGATGCTGGCATGAGCAAGAACTTCAATCCGGAACGTCTGTTGCAAGTGCTGGTGGCCCCGCAAATTTCCGAAAAAGCCACCTACATCGCCGACAAGAACGAGCAGGTGGTGTTCATAGTGACACCCGACGCAACCAAGCCTGAAGTCAAGGCGGCGGTCGAAATGTTGTTCAAAGTCGAGGTCAAGTCGGTGCAGATCGCCAACCTCAAGGGTAAGGTAAAGCGCGCAGGTCGCAACATCGGACGTCGCAGCGACATCAGGAAGGCTTTCGTCTGCCTCAAGCCTGGTCAGGAAATCAACTTTGCTGAAGGGGGGGCTGCTTAAATGGCTCTCGTAAAAGTCAAGCCGACCTCACCGGGTCGCCGTGGTGTCGTCAAGGTGGTTAACCCGAATCTGCACAAGGGCCGCCCGCACGACAAACTCGTTGAATCGAAGACCCGAACCGCGGGCCGCAACGCGCACGGCCATATCACCACGCGGCACATGGGTGGCGGCCACAAAAAGCTTTACCGCGTGATCGATTTTCGTCGTGACAAGGATGGAATCCCGGGCAAGGTCGAGAATCTTCAGTACGACCCGAATCGTTCCGCCAATATTGCACTGGTGCTATACGCTGATGGCGAGCGCCGTTACATCATTGCCACGAAGGGAATGGTTGTCGGTCAGGCGGTTCTCAGTGGTCCCGAGGCTCCGATCAAGCCGGGCAATACGTTGCCGATTCGCAGCATTCCCGTCGGCACGACGATTCATTGCGTCGAAATGATGCCGGGCAAAGGCGCTCAGATTGCCCGCTCTGCCGGAACGTCGGCGCAGCTTCTCGCGCGTGAAGGTACCTACGCCCAGGTTCGGCTGCGTTCAGGCGAAATCCGGCGCATCCACGTTGAGTGTCGTGCGACGATTGGCGAAGTTGGCAACGAGGAACATAGCCTGCGCAAAATCGGCAAGGCCGGTGCAATGCGCTGGCGCGGTGTTCGACCGACTGTCCGCGGCGTGGCGATGAACCCGGTCGACCACCCGCATGGCGGCGGCGAAGGACGTACTGGCGAAGGACGGGTTCCTGTCAGTCCCTGGGGCCAGCCGACCAAGGGCTATCGCACCCGCAACAACAAGCGCACGGACGTCATGATTGTCCAACGCAGGCCGAAAGGTAAGAGGTAAGACATGGCACGTTCTATCAAGAAGGGCCCGTTCATCGATGCTCACCTGCTGAAGCGCGTCGATGCAGCGCGCGCCTCAAATGACAAGCGCCCGATCAAGACCTGGTCACGCCGTTCGACGATTCTTCCGGACTTCGTGGGATTGACCATTGCCGTGCATAACGGCAAGCAGCATATTCCGGTCTACGTGTCCGAGAACATGGTGGGTCACAAACTTGGCGAGTTCGCGCTCACGCGAACTTTCAAGGGCCACACGGGCGGCAAGAAAGCCGCTGCGAAGAAGTAAGGAGCGATGATGGAAACCAACGCAAACTTGCGCGGTGTTCGACTTTCCCCCCAAAAAGGCCGGCTTGTTGCTGACCTGGTGCGCGGAAAGCCGGTAGATCAGGCGCTCAGCATATTGGCATT
>JAPLRA010000030.1:966-2944 GCA_026399445.1 Sulfuritalea sp. | reverse complement strand
TCACCCTTGATCTTGCGACGCAGGAAGAAGGCGCCGGAGCGGCGCAGGATGGACCCCACCACCGGCAGGTTGAGGTTGGAGCCGGCGGCGATGTGCGGCACCATCAGGCCACGGGTGAAAATGATGTAGGACAGCAGCAGGTAATCCGCGTGGCTGCGATGGCAGGGTACATAGATCACGCCATGCCCGGGCGCCACCGTGGTGACGCGCTCGAAGTTGTGCACCTCGATGCCGTTATAGATCTTGTTCCAGACCCAGGTCAGGAACAGGGCGAAGGCCTTCACCACCGAGTAGGTGTAGTCCGAGGCGATCTCGAACGCGAAGTCGCGCGCGGTCTTTTGCGCGACAACCAGGGGAACCGATTTCTCCCGGGCTTCGTCCGCGATGGCCGCGCGCACCGATGGCATGTTGAGCAGCGTATGCAACTGGGTATGGCGATGGGACAGGTCGGGCCCGATCGCCATTTCACGCTGGCGCCGGAAATGCACGCGCAGGATGCGCCCCAGCTTGCGCACGGCGTGTGGTTCGTCGATGCCGTCGCTCAGAAATTCGCGCAGCGAAATCGGTGCGTTGAAGCGCAGCATCGTGTGGCGCCCGTGAATCAGCATCGCCAGCAGGTGGCGCAGGGTACTGACCTGCTGCCAGGACTCGGCGAACAAAGCCTTCAGTACCGAATCCTGCTTGCCGGGCTCACGCCCCCAGAGTATGGTCACCGGGACCAGTTGCACGTCGAAACGGGGATCGGCGAACGCGGCCCGGACCATGGCCATGAGCATCGGCGCCGCGCTGATGCGCGGATTGGGCACCATTCGGCCGCGTTCGTTGTGCGAGAGGAAGAAGAACGAACGCGGTGACGTGTAGGCCTCGCTCCGCATCGGGTGCAGGGCACGCGGCAACCCAAGCTGGCCGCACTCATGGTCTAGCACCAGCAGGTTGGAGAGGTGGCGCTCGTCGAGCACGTAGCAGACGGGCAGGTCGGCCCGCAGTCCGAGTGCTTCCGGGGTTTCCGGAAACACCTGGGTTCGCGTCCCCAGATAGAGGATGCGGCGCATGAAGGCGAGCGCCAGTCCGGCGAAATCGAAGATCGGTAGCTTGCTCACGTGCGGCCGGACGTGCGCCCGGGCGATTGATGCGATTCCACGCAGCTACTCCGCGGAATTGAGGCGATAGATGCGGGAGATAAGCTCTGCGACTTCCGCGCGTTCCGCACCTTCAGCCTGGTTCAGCGCGTGGGTCGGCGCATGCAGGAGCTTGTTGGTGAGGCCGTGCGACAAGGCATCCAGCACCTTGGCCGGATCGTCGCCGCGCGCCAGCAGTTTCAGGGCGTGTTCCACTTCATGGCGGCGTGCGCGCTCGGCGGTATCGCGCAGGGCGCGAATGGTCGGTACCGTCTCACGGGATTCAAGCCAATGCAGGAAGCCCGAAACGCGGTCGGTGATGATCGCCTCGGCTTCAATCACGGCGGCCTGGCGCGACTCGAGGCCCGATTCGACAATCTGCCCGAGGTCGTCCAGCGTGTAGAGAAAGACGTCGTCGAGCCGATTCACTTCCGCTTCAATGTCGCGCGGCACGGCCAGATCGACCATCACCATCGGCCTGTGGCGCCTCGCCTTGAGGGCGCGCTCGACCATGCCGAGGCCGATGATCGGCAACGAACTGGCGGTACAGGAAACCACGATATCGTACTCGGCCAGACGCTCGCCAAGTTGATCCAGACGCATGAAATCGCCGCCAAAGCGCGTCGCCAGATCGGCGCCCCGCTCAAGCGTGCGGTTGGCAATGGTGAGGCGCTTCGGCTTTTGCGCGGCGAAGTGGGCCGCGCACAGCTCGACCATTTCGCCGGCGCCGATAAACAGCACCTGCTGCGCTGCCAGGCTGTCGAAAATTCGCGCCGAGAGGTGTACCGCAGCCGCAGCCATCGACACCGTGTTGGCACCGATCGCGGTGGTCGAGCGCACTTCCTTGGCGACGGAAAAGG
>JAPLRA010000030.1:0-933 GCA_026399445.1 Sulfuritalea sp. | reverse complement strand
ACAGTTTTCCGAGCAGCGTGCCGAGCGTCCCGGCTTCTTCCGCGGCGCGTGCCGCCTGCTTCATCTGGCCGAGTATCTGCGGCTCGCCCAGCACCATCGAGTCCAGCCCGGCCGCGACGCGGAACATGTGGCGCACTGCATCCTTCTGCGGATGCTGGTAGAGGTAAGGCTGAATCTTCTGCGGCGAGAGCGAGTGGTATTCGGCCAGCCAGTCTGCCGCCGACTGGGAATTTTCGGCAGCGCAATACAGCTCGGTGCGATTGCAGGTCGACAGGATCGCGGCTTCGCGTACGGTTTTCGTCCGCAACAGGTCGTGCAGAGCCAGCGCCATGCGGGATGGGTCGAACGCCACCTGCTCGCGTACTGCCAGCGGGGCCGTATGATGATTGATACCCAGAGCGAACAGCTGCACGGCGATATGCCTTTGAGACAACGCGAACTGCGAGTCACCGGATTATAGGTAAAATCGGGCACTTCCGCGGTGCGTGGGCCACACAAGGCTCATCGCGCCAGCCCGTCAAGCGGCGTATCGCCAGCGCCGACTCTTGGAGAATTTCAGTGCAACTCGTCTGTCTCGATCTCGAAGGCGTCCTCGTTCCCGAAATCTGGATCGAGTTTTCCAAACGCACCGGCATCCCGGAACTGTCCCGCACCACACGCGACGAGCCGGATTACGACAAGCTGATGCGGTACCGGCTGGACCTGCTGAAGAAGCACAAGCTCGGCCTGCCCGACATCCAGAAGGTGATTTCCGACATGGGGCCGATGGCCGGCGCCAAAGAGTTCCTCGACGCGCTGCGCTGCGACTATCAGGTCATCATCCTGTCCGACACGTTTTACGAATTCGCCATGCCGCTGATGGCGCAGCTGAACATGCCGGTGCTGTTCTGCCACAAGCTCGAGACCGATGCCGCCGGCTTTGTGGTGAACTAC
>JAPLRA010000502.1 GCA_026399445.1 Sulfuritalea sp. | reverse complement strand
TCCAGAAAGATTGTTGGTCAGACCGCGTACCTGAACAACCAAGTCTTCATTCAACGTCAGATTTACTGGACGCTTCCTAGCTTCACTTCTAAATGCAATCGCTTTCATCGCACACCTCCAATGCGCATTGTATGCGCATTTCCATGGAAATGGAATTGAACGCCGATATTTCCGCTCTTGGCCGATCTGAGACACACGATTGACCTAAACCGCCTTGATGCAACGCACGGCGTGCGTTGCGCCGAACAGCGTCTCGGCCGGATAGCTGACGCGGCAGGCGTCATCCGCCAGCGGGCAACGCGGATGGAAATGGCAACCCGAGGGCGGACTGGCCGGCGAGGGCATGTCGCCCGCCAGCTTCGGCACATCGCTGGCCACGCCATCGACGCGAGGAACCGCGGCGAGCAAGGCGCGGGTATAGGGATGCCGCGGCCGACGCAGCACCTCCTCCGCCGTGCCGCGCTCGACCACGCGACCGAGGTACATCACCGCCACTTCGTGGGCAAGGTAATCCACCACCGCGATGTTGTGCGTGATGAACAGGTAGGCGAGCTTCAGGTCGCGCTGCAGGTCGGACAGCAGGTTAAGGATCTGCGCCTGCACCGAAACGTCCAGCGCCGAAGTCGGCTCGTCGCATAGCGCGTCACCATGTCGGCACGCAAGCCGACCTGCTCCAGCAGCGTGCCGACCCCTGCCGCCCTGTTGGCGCCGGCCCCCGTTCCCAGCGCCTGCATGCCTTCGGCGATGATGTCGCCGATGCGCAGGCGCGGGTTGAGCGAGGCAAAGGGGTCCTGGAATACCATCTGCATTTTTGCGCGCAGCGGCCGCAACTCGGCGGCCGAGCGCGTGGTCAGCTCCACGCCGTCGAGTCGCACGCTGCCGGCCGTCGGCCGCAGCAACTGCAGCATGGCCTTGCCGGCTGTCGTCTTGCCGCAGCCGGACTCGCCGACCAGTGCCAGCGTGCGCCCCGGCATGAGTCGCAGCGACATGCCGTCGACCGCACGCACCGCGCCGACTGCGCGCTGCAGGATGCCGCGGCGGATCGGGAAATGAACTTGCAGGTCAGTAACTTCCAGCAGCGGCGTCGACCCGGCCCTGCCGCTCGCGGCCGCAACGGCCGGCGCCGCCCCGGGCAGGAAGCAGCGCACGCGCTGTGCGTCATCCACTTCGCGCCATGGCGGGGGCGCTGTACGGCATACCGGCATGACTTCGCTGCACCGCTCGACGAAGCGGCAGCCTTCATGGCGGACATCCGCCGCCGGCACGCTGCCGGGAATCGTTGCCAGCCTGCCGCCGCGACGTTCGGCATCGGGTAGCGCGGCGAACAGGCGCACCGAATACGGATGCGCCGGCTGCGCGAAGAATTGGTCGCGTGGCGCCTCCTCCACCAGTTGCCCGGCATACATGACGCCGACGCGATCGGCCATGCGCGCCACGACGCCCAGGTCGTGGGTGATCAGCAGCAACGCCATGCCCTGCTTGCGCCGCAGCTCGTCGAGCAGGTCCAACACCTGGGCCTGTATCGTCACGTCCAGCGCCGTGGTCGGCTCGTCGGCGATCAAGAGACGCGGCGCGCCCGCCAGCGCGATGGCGATCATCACGCGCTGGCGCAGGCCGCCGGAGAGCTGGAAGGGGTATTCGTCGAGCCGCCGCCGAGGATCGGGAATGCCGACCTGGTCGAGCAGTTCGGCGGCGCGCGCGCGGGCTGCCGCGCCACGCAAGGCCGCATGCAGTTCCAGCGCTTCGATGATCTGGCGACCGACGGTGAGCACCGGGTTGAGGCTGGTAGCGGGCTCCTGGAAGATCATGCCGATGCCGCCGCCGCGGATGTCGCGCATGCCGGACTCGGGCAGCGCCAGCAGGTCGCCGCCCCTCGAATTCGACCGCGCCGCCCGTCACCTGCGCCGCCGCCGGCAGCAGGCGCATGGTGCCCAGCGCCGTCATTGATTTGCCGCAACCGGATTCGCCGAGCAGCGCAAAGCATTCGCCCGCCGCGATGTCAAAACTGACGCCATCGACTGGACGCGCGGCGCCGATCCGGATGGACAAATCGCGTACCGAAAGAATGGTCACGCTGAAGACCTCGGATCGAAGGCGTCGCGCACCGCATCGGCGAACAGGTTGGCGGCGAGCACCAGGGCGAACATGAAGCTGAAGGCGGCCAGCAGCGACCACCAGACCATCGGCTCGCGCGCCAGCTCCATGCGCGCCGTGTTGATCATGGTGCCGAAGGAAATCGTGGTCGGATCGACACCGACGCCGACATAGGACAGCACCGCCTCGGCCAGCACCAGGCCGGAGAAATCCATGACCAGCGAGATCAGCACGATGTGCATCAGGTTGGGCAGGATGTGGCGGCGCATGATGGC
>JAPLRA010000361.1 GCA_026399445.1 Sulfuritalea sp. | reverse complement strand
ACCGCCACGGCTTCGCCGGCACCACGGTGGACATGATCTGCGAGGAACTCGGCGTCACCAAACCCTTCGTTTATTACTATTTTCAGGACAAGCATGCGATCGTCGAGACGCTGGCCTGGCGGGCTTCCGTCGCCTGCCTGTCGACCATGAAGTTTCCCGCCGACGACGATCGGCCCGCTCACGTCAAACTGGCCGAGGGCCTGCAGCGCTGGGTCGCCGCCAGCGTCACGCACTTCCGCAGCAGCGCATTGGCGTTTCGCGTAACGGCATCGCTGCGTCCGGAATTTCGCGCCGAACTGCGCGCGCTGGCCAACGACTTCTATGCCGATCTCGGCGCATTGATGGAAGAAGGCCGGCGCCAGGGCACGCTGTCCTTCGACGACACCACCGTCACCGCGATGTCGATGGGCGGCGTGGTCGGCTTCATGTACACCTGGTACCGCCCCGACGGTCGCCTGTCACCCGACCAGCTCTCCCAGCGGCTGACCGCCACCCTGTTCAAAATGATCGGCCTGCGCCCATCGTCAAAGCAGCGTGCCCCCGCACGCAATCATCCCCGGAGGACAAGCAAATGAAGCAATTCAGCGGCCGCACCGCGGTCATCACCGGCGCCGCCAGCGGCATCGGACTCGAACTGGCGCGACGCGCCGCCGCGGAAGGCATGAACCTGGTGCTGGCCGACATCGAATACGCGCGCCTGGAAGAGGCGGCGACGACGCTGGGCCTGTCGGCCGAGCGCCTGCTGCTACAGCGCACCGACGTCAGCCGCGAAGCCGAAATTGCCGCGCTGGCCGATGCCGCCTTCACGCGCTTCGGCAGCGTGCATCTGCTGTGCAACAACGCCGGCGTCGGCCTCACGCGCGTGACCTGGGAGCACTCCACGGCCGACTGGGAATGGGTGCTCGGCGTCAACTTGTGGAGCGTGATCCACGGCATCCAGCACTTCCTGCCGAAGATGCTGGAACAGGGCGATGAAGGCCACATCGTAAATACCTCGTCGGTCGCCGGCCTGTTGTCCACGCCCGGCATGGCGGCCTACAACGTCAGCAAGCACGGCGTGGTGACATTATCCGAAACGCTCTACGGCGAACTGCTGGCCGCCAAGGCGAAGGTCGGCGTCTCGGTGCTATGCCCGGCCTGGGTGCCGACCGGCATCCATCAGTCCTCGCGCAACCGGCAGGATCGCTTCGGTAGCGCCGCGCCAGCCGCCGGCCTGTCGGCTGCCTATGAAGAGCGCATGGGCCAGGCCGTCAAGTCCGGACGCCTGACCGCCGCCGACATGGCCAGCGAGGTCTTCGCCGCCGTCGGCGAAGGGCGTTTCTATGTCATTCCCCATCGCAAGATCAACAACGCCATCCAGCTGCGCACAGACGACATCATGAACCTGCGCAATCCGACGCCATTGGTATGAGCAACGAAAACCTTTCGACGCAAAGGCGCAAAGACGCAAAGACGCAAAGGATTACCTTGGCCTTTCTCTGCGCCTTTGCGCCTTTGCGTCGTAGCCTTTGACTCTTCCAGGAAACCCCCATGAAAGCCCTGCTCTGCGAAGCCTTCGGTCCGATCGATACTCTCGTCGTCAAGGACATCCCCTCCCCCGTGCCTGGCCCCAAACAGCTGCTCATCGAAGTCAGGGCCGCCGCGGTGAACTTTCCCGACGCGCTGATGGTGCAAGGCCTCTACCAGGTCAAACCGCCGCTGCCCTTCACGCCGGGCGCCGAGATTTCAGGCATCGTCAAATCGGTCGGCGCCGAGGTGAAGCACTACAAGGCCGGCGACCTCGTGATCGCGCTGACCAGCACCGGCGGCTTCGCCGAGGAATGCATTGTCGAGTCGGCAAAAGCGATGCCGCTGCCGGCGGGAATGGATTTCGACACCGGCGCGGCGCTGGTGCTGACCTACTGCACCTCGCTGCACGGCCTCAAGGACTGCGGCCACCTGAAGGCCGGCGAAACCTTGGTAGTGCTCGGCGCCGCCGGCGGCGTCGGCATCTCCGCCATCGAGATCGGCAAGGCCATGGGCGCGCGCGTGATCGCAGCGGCCTCGAGCGACGACAAGCTGGAACTGTGCAGGAAAGTCGGCGCTGACGAGACGGTGAATTACTCGACCGAAAACCTCAAGGACCGCATCAACGAACTCACCGGGGGCAAGGGTGCAGATGTTGTGTATGACCCGGTCGGCGGCCCTTACACCGAGCCCGCAGTCCGCGCCCTGGCGTGGCGCGGGCGCCTGCTGATCATCGGCTTCGCCGCCGGCGAGATCCCGAAGATTCCGCTCAACCTGGCGCTGCTCAAGGAACGTTCGCTGATCGGCGTGTACTGGGGCGATTCGACCAAGCACGACCCCGCCGGCCACCTTGCCAACCTGCATCAACTGCACGAATGGTTCGCCGCCGGCAAGATTCGCCCGGTTGTCAGTGAACGTTTCCCGCTTTCCGCCGCGAAGGAGGCCATCGCGAGCATCGCCAACCGCCAGGTCAAGGGCAAGATCGTCGTCCTCCCCAACATCTAATCAATCAACCGGAAAGAACAGCATGGAACAGCGCACACAGTTTTACATCGACTGCCAGTGGGTCACCCCGGCCGGCCAAGGCAGCATCGAGGTCTTCTCGCCCACCGACGGCGCCCTGCTGGCGACCGTGCCGCAAGGAAATGAGTCCGACGCGGACAAGGCGGTGATGGCCGCGCGGCGCGCCTTCGACGCCTGGAGCGTGACGCCGGCCGCCGAGCGCGCCGCGTATCTGAAAAAGATCCAGGAAGGCCTCAAGGCGCGCGCGGATGAAATCGCCAGGACCATCACGCTGGAAATGGGCATGCCCTACAAAATGTCGCAGCGCGTTCAGGTCGGTTCGCCCACGGCGAGCTTCGGCATGTACTCGAAAATGCTGGCCGACTTTCCGTTCGAGGAAAAGGTCGGTAATTCGAAAGTGGTGCGCGAGCCGGTGGGTGTAGTCGCCGCCATCACGCCGTGGAACTATCCGCTGCACCAGATCGCGGCCAAGGTCGCCGCCGCACTGGCAGCCGGCTGCACCGTGGTGCTGAAGCCCTCTGAAATCGCGCCACTGAACGCCTTCCTGCTGGCCGAGATCATCCATGCCGCCGGCGTGCCGGCCGGCGTCTTCAACCTGATTACCGGCTACGGCCCGGTGGTCGGCGAAGCGATGGTCAAGCATGCGCAAGTCGACATGGTCTCCTTCACCGGCTCCACCCGCGCCGGCACCCGCGTCTCGGAGCTGGCCTCGGCCACGGTCAAACGCGTCGCGCTGGAACTCGGCGGCAAGTCGGCCGCGATAATCCTCGACGATGCCGACTTCACAGTCGCGGTGAAGGGCGTGGTCGGCAACTGCTATCTCAACTCGGGCCAGACCTGCACCGCGCACACCCGCATGCTGGTGCCGGCCTCACGCTACGCCGAAGCCGCCAAACTCGCGGTCGAGGCCGCCCAAGCCTACCGCGTCGGCGACCCCATGGCAGAAGGCATCACGCTCGGCCCGCTGGCCTCGAAGATGCAGCAGGACCGCGTCCGCGACTACATCGCCAAGGGCATCGCCGAAGGCTGCGAGCTGCTGACCGGCGGCGCCGAACTGCCCGAGGAAGTCAACCCGAATGGCTACTACGTGAAGCCCACTGTCTTCGGCAAGGTCAAGCCCGACAGCACCATCGCCCAGGAAGAAATCTTCGGCCCGGTGCTGTCGATCATCACCTACGCAGACGAGGATGATGCCGTTCGCATTGCCAACGGCACGGTGTATGGCCTGGCCGGCGGCGTCTGGTCGGCTACGGACGAACACGCCGAGCAGGTCGCACGCCGACTGCGCACCGGGCAGGTGGAAATCAACGGCGGCCCCTTCAATCTCTACGCCCCCTTCGGCGGCTACAAGCAGTCGGGCAACGGCCGCGAGCTGGGCAAGTACGGCCTGGAGGATTTTCTCGAGTTCAAGGCCATGCAGTTCCGTCCCGCGCCGAAGGCCTAAGCGCGCGCGGGCATCACTTCCTGATGCGAAAGTAGTAAGCTTGAAATGTGCCGGATGGCCGGGGAAACTCCCGGCCTTTTGGGATGATGCCGTTCGCATTGCCAACGGCACGGTGTATGGCCTGGCCGGCGGCGTCTGGTCGGCTACGGCCGAACACGCCGAGCAGGTCGCACGCCGACTGCGCACCGGGCAGGTGGAAATCAACGGCGGCCCCTTCAACAAGGAAGTGGTCATCGCGCTCGGTGCCACGTGGAACAACCTGTTCGACGAAATGCCGGTACATGGCCCGTTCGCCAACATCATCGTGCTTCGCCGCAGCGTCGTGGTTTCGCAGGAGGTGCTGGACGCTTTCGGCGAGTTCCTGCATGCCAACAACCGCGCGGGGCGCGGGGCCAGCGCCGTGGCGTTTGTCGTGGCACCGGACGTCGAAGGCCGCTCGTTGATGCTGCCCATGTTCGCCGCAACATACGCCGCTGCGGGGCGGCTGTTCGCCGCCTTCGAAACCGAAGCCGAGGCCGATGTCTGGGTACGCGCCAGGCTGAAGGAAAATCCTGCACGACCGCAGGTGCCGACCGACGCCAACTAGGTCGCCACTGAACGATTCCACGGCCTCAGGCTTCCGTCATGAACAAACCCGATCAGCCGTCTTCCAGCGTTGATGACACCGATGAACTCACCGACGAGGAGCTCGCCGGGCAATCTCGCGCCGGCCCGATTGTCATTCAGAAAAAGGCGTTCTTCACCTGGCTTGCCGCCGCTGCGGGCGTTGCTTCGGCGCTTACCCTGATCGCCATAGTTAGCGCAGGACGCTTTCATAGTCAGGAAGAAATTTCGCGCCTTGAAACAGTCATCGGAAAGTTGACTGACGAAAAACAGGCCGCCCTGAAACAGCTCGATGAGCTGCGCAGTTCCCACTATGCGCAGGTGATTGCGGAGCGACGCTGCGAAGTCATCGACGGCCTGGAGGATTGCCTCAAGGCGGGCCTGAAACGTCCCGAACGCTTTGCCGAAATCGATCGGCAGTTTCTCGAAGCCAAACGTCCGCCGGCAGCGAAGCCCCCGGTGCAAGGCACTGCGACAACTGCCGGGACGGCGGCCAGAACACCGGCCAAAATAGTGCGAAGCGAATCCACCGCCAAGGAGGTGGCGGTTGCCGCCCCGCCCGGGAACCGCAAGCTGACCCTCGATGAATTTGCAAAGGAGATCAGCAAGATCCCGGGGATCGCCGTCGAAGGAAATGTTTCGGACAGCCAGGAAAGCCCCACGCCTGAAAAAAAGGGCAGGAAGAACTCCGCCAAGCCAGGCGCCCAGGGCCCTCAGTAAAGCCTGCTGCAACTCAAGACTGTGACGCACTCTCCATATCGCGCCAGAGGCACTTGCCTTTGCTCTCCTTGGCAATCTCACCCAGCACGCGGGCGTGATCAGCAAGTTCCGCCTCACTGGCAGCGAGTACCAGAAGCGGCGGACGCTGGCGCGTGCCACCGATTGAGTAGTCGACCGCGGGACTGTCGAAGTCCATCTCAAGCGAATTCTGGCCGCGCGTCATGGCCAGATAGACCTCGGCCAGCAGCTCCGCATCGAGCAACGCGCCATGCAGTTGGCGGCCTGAATTGTCCACGCCGAACTCTACGCACAGGGCGTTGAGATTGTTTTTCTTGCCCGGTCGCATCTCGCGCGCCATGCGTAAGGTGTCGATCACGTCGCCGCAAAGCACTTCCATGCTCTCGTGCTGCAACAGGCCCAGCTCGTTGTTGAGAAAGCTGACGTCGAAGGCGGCGTTATGGATCACCAACTCTGCACCGCGGACGAAGTCCATGAACTCGGCGGCGACCTCGGCGAACTTCGGCTTGTCGGCAATGAATTCATTGGTCAGACCGTGAATCGCCGTGGCGCCGGCGGGAATCTCGCGTTCCGGGTTGATCCAGGCGTGGAAACGCTGGCCAGTGAGCTGACGACCGCGCAACTCGACGCAGCCAATTTCGATGACGCGATCCCCGGTACGGAAATCGAGCCCGGTGGTTTCGGTATCCAGCACGATCTTTCGCATTTATGCTCCCTTGCGGGCAAGTTCCACACCGCGTCGTGCCAATACGTCGGCGCGCTCGTTCTCGACGTGGCCGGCATGGCCCTTGACCCAGAACCATTCAATCGAATGCTGCGCCGCCAACCGGTCCAGTTCGCGCCACAGGTCTTCGTTCTTCACCGGCTCCTTGCTGGCGGTTTTCCAGCCGCGCCGTTTCCAGCCGTGTATCCATTCGCTGATGCCCTTCTGCACATACTGCGAATCGGTATGAACGCGCGCCGTTACGGGTTCTTTCAGGGCTCGCAGTGCCTCGATCACGGCCATCATCTCCATTCGATTATTGGTGGTGTGAGGCTCGCCGCCGAACAGTTCCTTTTCGGTCGTCCCCTTGCGCAGGATGGCGCCCCATCCGCCCGGACCGGGATTGCCGCTGCAGGCGCCGTCAGTAAAGATTTCGATCATTGATCCACCTTTTGCGCCACTGTTACCAGCGCCTTGGCACGCGCCATGCGATCCACCCAGGTCGGGGTGATCAGGCGCATGCCATGCTGGCGCTTTACGGCCTGCACGATATACACGGCACCGGCAATCGGCCACCAGCGGTCGCCCGCGGCATCCATGAACTCGAAGCGGCGCAGCCATTTTTCCTGCGTCACGGCCGGCGCGTAGCAACCGAAGGCGCCCGCCTGCATCTCGAAGCCGAGCAGCGAAAACCAGTCCTTCATTCGCGGCACGCTGAGGTAGGCGCCACGCCATGGCGGCAGGGCCTGCCGCCGCGACAGCTTGCGCCGCGCGCCCCACAGGCTGAAGGGATTGAAGCCGGTGACGATCACATGCCCCTCCGGCACCAGGATGCGCTCAACCTCGCGCAGGACCTGATGCGGATTGGTGTCGAACTCCAGCGTGTGCGGCATTACCACCAGATCGATACTGTTGGCGGCAAAGGGCAGATAATGCAAATCGGAGCGAACTTCCGATGCACCGGCGTAACGGCCGTCATCGCAACGGAAACGCAGCGGCATGCGGTTGGCGCGCAGAAAGTCGTGGGTAGGCAGGGAAAGCTGGACCGCATTGAAGCCGAAAATGTCGGCCACCAGCAGGTCGTGCTTCTGCTGTTCCCAATTGAGCACATACTGACCGGCTGGCGTTTCCAGCCAGTCTTCGAATCCCTGAATTGACATTGCGCCCTGTTTGGAGAAAATTCCCGAATGACTGAAATACTCGGCCTGCACGCTTTCGACGACAACTACATCTGGCTGCTGCGCGGCCGAGGCTGTGTCGCGGCGGTCGACCCCGGCGATGCCGCCCCGGTGCTCGACTACCTTGAGAAGAGCGGCGACCGCCTCTGCGCCATTCTCGCGACCCATCATCACGGCGACCACGTCGGTGGTCTGGCAGAAATTCTCGCCCGCTTTCCCGTCCCCGTGTTCGGCCCGGAGCTGGAGAACATCCCCGGAGTGAGCCACCCGCTCACCGGCGGCGAACGCATTGAACTACCCGAACTCGCCCTTCACCTCGACATCATTGCCGTGCCCGGACATACCCGCGGCCACATCGCCTATTATGGCCCAAGTATCGATGCCGACGGCGCGGTGTTCTGCGGCGATACTCTGTTCGGTGCCGGCTGCGGGCGGCTGTTCGAGGGTACGCCGGCGCAGATGCACGAGTCACTGGCCAAACTCGCCGTGTTGCCAGCGCCGACTCTTGTGTACTGCGCCCATGAATACACCCAGAGCAACCTGCGTTTCGCGCTCGCCGTCGAGCCGGGCAGCATAGCCGTGCAGCGGCGCAGCGAGCATGTGGCGCAGGACCGCGCGGCGGGACGCGCGACGATCCCGACCAGCATCCGGGTCGAACTCGAAACCAATCCCTTCCTGCGCTGGGATGCGCCAGCCGTTCGTGCCGCGGCGGCCAGCCGCCTCGGCCGTGTTCCGCTCGATGCGGTGGAAACCTTCACCGCCATCCGCGAGTGGAAGAACCGTTTTTGAAATGGAATAGTCCGGCCATGACCAACCGTCGCCGTTTCATCCAGACCCTCGCCGCGCTGCCCCCGGCCTATGCCCTGAGAAATGCCTGGGCCGCCAATGCTCCGGCCGACCCCTCGCGGCTGGCCCTGATCATCGGCAACAGCAGCTACCGCGACGCACCGCTAGTCAATCCGGCCAACGATGCCAAGGCGGTCAGCGGCCTATTCACCCAGGCCGGCTTCACCGTCGATTCACGCCTCAACGCCACGCGGGGCGACATGATGGCCGCCATCGAGAAATTCGGCGCGGCGGTCAAGAAATCCGAGACCAGGCTGGTGGTGTTCTATTACGCCGGGCTGGTGGTGTTCTATTACGCCGGCCACGGAGCACAACTCGACTGGCGCAACTACCTCTTGCCGGTCGATGCCGTGGTGGAACGGCAGGAGCACATGAAAGAGCGCTGCGTCGATCTCAGCCTGCTGCTGGGCCAGTTCAGTGCGGCCAAGGACAAGACCTTTGTGGTCATCCTCGATGCCTGTCGCAACAACCCCTTCGGTACGTCCTACCGGCCCGACCAGAAGGGCCTGTCGCAGTTCGATGCTCCCGTCGGCAGCCTGCTGGCCTACGCCACCTCGCCGGGCAACGTGGCCTCGGATGGCGAGGGCGCAAACGGGCTCTATACCGAGAACCTGGTACGCGAATTGGGCAAGCGCGGTACCCGCATCGAGGACGCCCTCAAACGCGTTCGGCTGAATGTGCGCCTTGCGTCAAAGGGTGAGCAGATTCCCTGGGAAACCACCTCGCTCGAAGGCGACGTCTTCATCTTCAACGAAGGGCAGAAGAAGCTCTCCGAAGCCGAGCTGGAGAAACTGGTCGAGGCTGACATGACCGAATGGGGGCGCATCAAGTCGTCGAAGAAGGTCGACGACTGGGTAACCTACCTGCAGACCTTCCCCAACGGTCGCTTCGCCGAAATCGCCCAGATGCGACTGACGCGACTGCTGGCGGATGTCGAAAAGCAGCGTGCTGAACGGGAACAGCAGGACACGACCAAGGTCAACCAACTTGCTGCCGAGAAGCGGCAACAGGAAGAACAGAAAAGGCTGGAAGACCAGAAACGTCTCGAACAGGAGCGTGCCGAGCAAGAGAAGATTCGCCTCGCCGCTGCGCAGCGCCTGGCCGCCGAACGCAAGCAACTCGAGGAGCAGCAAGCGCAGGAACAGCGACGGCGCGAGGAAGAGCAGAAAGCCATCGACGCCAAGCGTCGGCAGGAGCAGGAGCGCCTGGACAAAGAACGGCAGCGAATTGCCGAGGCCGAGCGCGCGGCAGCCGAGCGCAAAAAGGAAGAAGAGCAGCGTCAGTTGGCGGCGCAGGAGCGCGCCGAACGCGAGCGGATGCGCCTCGCCGAAGCAGGGCGTCTGGCCGCCGAGCGCAAGCGGCTCGAAGAACAACAGGCGACTGAATCCAGGCGACGCGAGGAAGAACAAAAGACCGCCGAAGCCAAGCGTCGCCTGGAACAGGAACGCCTGGACCGCGAGCGCCAGCGCATCGTCGAGGCCGAACGGCAGGCAGCGGAACACACGAAACAGGAAGGGCAGCGCCTGGCTGCGGAGGAGCAACGGCGCAAGGAACAGGAAAAAGCGGCCGCGGCCGCGAGGCCGGCGGCGTCACAGGGCGCTGTTGCGGTATCAGCGCCTGCCACGGCAGCGACGCCCGGGACTTTCATGATCAACATCGGTGCCGGCCTGCCCGTGCCGCAACTGATGGCACCCTCGGACAACCCTTTCTCGGCTGGGCGCTATCCGCTCGGCCGCATTTTTACGGTTGGAGACGAGGCGACCGCGCGGGTCTCCGACATCCTGACAGGGGTCGAAGAACGAGTCCTTGCAACCCGTGTGACACGGGTGGATTACGATGAGGACCGGATCGAATATAACAACGGCATGTTTGTTACAGACCTGATGGGCAACCCCATCAAGCAGGGGCCGGTCGAATTCGATAATCCACTGCAGCTCGTGTCGGCCGAGTTTCAAATCGGCAAGAAATGGACTGCTACTTACCGCAGAACCGAAAAGGGCAGTACGTCGAACGGGTACTTCGATCTGGAAATCGTAAAGAGGGAAACCATCACCGTTCCGGCCGGAACCTTCGACACCTTCCGGACCGAAGGCATCGGCTGGGACAACTATGGAAACAAACTCGAGACCCGGTTTTGGCAGGTACCCGGGCTCAACGTCGGGGTAAAGAGTGAAAATATGTTCCGCCGCAAGTCGGGGCAATTTTTTAACACCCAGCGACGCGAACTTGTCTCGCTGCGCCAGCAGACCATCGACACGAAATGCGCCCTCCCCACGGGTGGCTTGAAACGCACCCTGACGATCAAGAGCAACTGCACGGCCTGATCGGCCGCAGCATGCAAACCGCTTTTGCGATTCGGCTGAATCGGCAATAATGACGAAATGACCAACCGTCGCCGCTTCATCCAGACGCTTGCCGCGATTCCACCGGCGCTGTACTTCAGGCCGGCGTGGGCCGCCAATCCCACTGCGGACCCCTCGCGGCTGGCCCTGATCATAGGCAACAGCAGCTACCGCGACGCGCCACTGGTCAATCCGGCCAACGATGCGAAAGCGGTCAGCGGATTGTTCACCGAAGCCGGCTTCACCGTCGATTCGCGCCTCAACGCCACGCGGGGCGACATGATGGCCGCCATCGAGAAATTCGGCGCGGCGGTCAAGAAATCCGAGACCAAGCTGGTGGTGTTCTATTACGCCGGCCACGGAGCACAACTCGACTGGCGCAACTACCTCTTGCCGGTCGATGCCGTGGTGGAACGGCAGGAGCACATGAAAGAGCGCTGCGTCGATCTCAGCCTGCTGCTGGGCCAGTTCAG
>JAPLRA010000449.1 GCA_026399445.1 Sulfuritalea sp. | reverse complement strand
TCCTTCCGCTTCATGCAGCAGGCGATCGACTTCGAGGTGCAGTGGCAGATCAACGAGATCGAGGAAGGCCGCTCCATCCGGCAAGCCACCGTGCTGTTCGATCCCGACACCGGCGAAACACGCTCGATGCGCAGCAAGGAAGACGCGCATGATTACCGCTACTTTCCTGATCCCGATTTGCTGCCGCTGGAAATCACGGCGGACTGGATCGCTCTGGTGAAGTCCGGCCTGCCCGAACTGCCGCAGGCCATGAAGCAGCGCTTCGAGACGGATTACGGCTTGTCCTCCTACGACGCGGCAACGCTCACCGCATCGCGCGAAATGGCGGCCTACTTCGAGGCGGTGCTGGCCCTGGCCGGGCGCGAAAACGCGAAGCCAGCGGCAAACTGGGTGATGGGCGAACTCGCGGCCCGGCTCAACAAGGAAGGGCTTGAAATCGGCGGCGCGCCGCTGTCGGCGCAGCAACTCGCCGGCATCATTCGCCGCATTTCCGACAACACGATCTCCAACAAGATCGCCAGGGACGTCTTCGAGGCGCTTTGGGCTGGTGATGGCAAGGATGCCGATGCCGTGATCGAGGCCAAGGGCTGGAAGCAGATCACCGATACCGGCGCCATCGAGGCGCTGGTCGATGAAGTGCTTGCCGCCAACCAGAAATCGGTCGAGGAATACCGGGCCGGCAAGGAAAAGGCCTTCAACGCACTCGTCGGGCAGGCCATGAAGGCCACCAAAGGCAAAGCCAATCCTCAGCAGGTCACCGACCTGCTGAAGAAAAAGCTCGGTGGCTGATTACTTCTTCTCGGCCGCCTTGGCAGGGGCCGGCGCCGCCGCAGGTGCTGGCGCGGGTGCTGGCGCTACGGCGGGTGCCACCGATACCGGCTCAGAGGCAGGTGCCGCCGCAGACTTCTTGCCGGTCAGTTCCAGATAACGCTTCTTCTCCTCGGCGAACCGAACGCGGACTTCTTCCATCTCCTTGAGTCTGGCATCGACAGCAGCCTGTTGCGCCTTGATCTCTTTCTCGTTGTCGCGAATCTGCGCCTTGACCTGCTCGGGTATGGCCTTGCCCTTGTAGAACTCCTTGTCGGCGTCAAGCACCAGTTTCTTCTTGTTCGCCTCGTCCAGACGCTGCTGCGACTCCTTCCTGTTCTTTTCAATTTCCGCCAATGAACGATCCCGGGCAAAGTTGATGTCCTTCTCGCTGGAGTAGGTCGACAGCAAGGCAAGCGTGCGGCGACGTTCCTCGCCGGCCTTCTTCTTCTCTTCTTCCTTCTTGACCTTTTCGGCATCGCGACGCGCCTGCTGCGCCTCGGTCAGCGGGGCTTCAACCGTCTTCGAGACAAAACCGCGATTGTCGCGCTCTTCATAGGCCCGGCCCTGGCACGCCGGAGGCAAAAAGTCGCCGCATACCTTGCGCCCATCTGCATCATCGCAACAATAGATGCGTATCTGGGCCGCCGCATCTAGTGCAAGCAAGGTGGAAGAAGCAAACAACAGGGCGGAAATCAGACGCATGGGTTATCTCCCCGGAAAGGTTTCATGGGCATCAGTCGACGCCGTAACGAACACGGTATTCGCGCACGGCGGCAAGCTTGTTTTCAAGTTCCGGATGGCCGGAAAGATAGTCGATCAAGTCGGTCAGGCTGGCAACACTGATCACGGGGATGCCGAAGCTCTTTTCGACCTCCTGCACCGCCGACAGTTCTCCCTGGCCGCGCTCCTGACGATCGAGCGCGATGAGCACCGCCGCGGGAGTCGCACCGGCCGCACGAATCAGATCCACCGATTCGCGCACCGAGGTGCCCGCGGAAATCACGTCGTCGATGATCAGCACACGACCCTTGAGGGGCGCGCCGACCAGAGTGCCGCCCTCGCCGTGATCCTTGGCTTCCTTGCGGTTGTAGGCGTAGGGCGTGTTGTGCCCCCGACCCGCGAGGGCCATGGCCGTGCCGGCAGCCAGCGGAATGCCCTTGTAGGCGGGGCCGAACAGTACATCGAAGCCGACCCCGGCCGCCAGCACGCGGCGCGCATAGAAATCACTCAGCCGTGACAGCGACGCGCCGTCGTCGAACAGGCCGGCATTGAAAAAGTAGGGGCTCAACCGCCCAGCCTTGGTCTTGAACTCGCCAAAGCGCAGCACGCCCTGCTCGCAGGCGAAGGCGATAAACTCGCGGCTCAGTTCGCTGTTGATCGCGCTGGTGACGGCGCTGGCGGCAGGAAGGGCGACGTTCGCATTCATCAAAGGCATTCTACATGTTCAAGCACAGGCTCCGAATACTCAGTCTGAATCTGAATGGTATCCGTTCCGCCGCCAGCAAGGGGCTTTTCGACTGGCTGGCGACGCAGCAGGCCGACATCGTCTGCGTCCAGGAACTCAAAGCCCAATTGGCCGACTTGACGCCCGCGTTGCGATCCCCGGCCGGGTTCAGCGGTTGTTTCCATGCCGCGGAAAAGAAGGGCTACAGCGGGGTCGGCATCTATTCCCGGCGAGCCCCCGACCGAATTGTCGAAGGCTTTGGCAACCCCGAGTTCGATGCCGAAGGACGTTACCTGCAAGCCGATTTCGGCAAGCTGTCGGTGGTTTCGCTCTACCTGCCGTCGGGTTCCAGCTCAGACGAGCGGCAACAGGCCAAGTTTCGCTTCCTCGAACAGTTCCGGCCGCAGCTTGAACGTCTGGCAAATGAGGCCCGAAGGGATGGCCGCGAGGTCCTGCTATGCGGCGACTGGAACATAGCGCACCAGCCAATCGACCTCAAGAACTGGAAATCCAACCAGAAGAACTCAGGATTCCTGCCCGAAGAGCGCGTCTGGCTGTCTGCCGTATTCGATGAACTGGGCTGGGTGGACGTGCATCGCCGCCTGCTCCCCGAGGCGACCGGCGAGGCCTACACCTGGTGGTCGAACAGGGGCCAGGCATGGGCCAAAAACGTCGGCTGGCGCATCGATTAGTCAATTGCACAAAATACCTGCTATCATTCGTAAATGGATGATACGCGGGTATTTTCATATCGACGATTCTCCTCGGGGCGCCAAGCCTACGGACACAGCCTAGAGCGACAGGTCGAGAGTGCTCGGCGCTGGTGTGTGGAGAACGGTTACCAGCTGGATGAAAGCCTAGCGCTGTCGGACTTGGGCGTATCGGCTTACAAGGGCGATAACGCCTCCAAGGGCGCTCTGTCTGGCTTTCTGGCGGCTGTTGAAGCTCGGAAGGTCCCAACGGGTTCGATCCTCTTGGTTGAAAGCTTGGATCGCCTCAGTCGGGCCGCTATTCCAGAGGCAGTTGGGATGCTTACGTCAATTGTGCGTGCCGGCGTGCGGGTTATTTCCCTCATTGACGGAAAGGAGTGGAACAACACTACGATTGAGGACAGCACGTCCTTTCTGTTGTCTGTAATTCTGTTTTCGCGAGCTCACGAAGAAAGCTCCACCAAAGCAAAACGTGTAAGCGCAGCCTTCCAGAAGAAAAGAGCAGCAGGCCTTCCGGTCGTTTCCATCATGCACGGACCGGGCTGGGTTTCGCCGACAGCCGAAATGAAAGGCTGGAAACTCGACAAAGAAAAAGCAAAGTCCGTGATGCGCGTCTTCCAGCTTGCAGCAGATGGGCATGGCGGCACACGAATTGCCCGCCAAGCGAACGTGGAAGGCTGGCCTGTGCCATGGCGCGACAGGAAAAATGGCCGGCGTTCCTGGGAGCACACAGCCGTGAGCCGGCTACTGCGTGACCGGCGCGTTCTAGGCGAATGGCAACCTAAACGAATGATTGCAGGTCGACTTGTATCGGATGGCGACCCTATCGCGAACTACTATCCGGCAGCGGTGTCGGAAAAACTCTGGCACGGGGTTCAAAATGCACTAACAGGGCGATCAGGCCCGAAGCGCATCCGGGGAGTCAAGGCGGATGTCTTTTCTGGACTCTTGTATTGTGATTGCGGCGCACGCATGGAACGCAAGGCGGCCTCCTCCAGAGGAAGCCCCCGCTACTACTGCCTGGACAGGAAGGCGGGCCTGTCAAAATGCCCGCCATTTCCCGAAAAGGCACTCATCGACTTAGTGCTGAGGGACGTTAGCCTAATTGAGCAAGGCGCATTCCGATCCGACGAGGACTCGGCCAAGCTTCGCGAAGAAATCTCGTATTACGAATCCGCAGCAACCGACGCTCAAAACCGAGCAGACAACATAATGGCGGCGATCGAAGAGGGAGCAAAAAGTGAAGGGTTATTACAGCGCCTAAAGACTGCTGAAGATGCGCAGAAGAAAGCTCTCGATTCCCTTGAGGCCGCACGACGAGAACTAAACAGAAAACCAGTAACGACGCGAGGCCTCGGCGCCGAGTTTTCTAAAGCTGCGTCGAAATGGATAACAGATCACGAAGCGGTAGAAGAACGTCACAAACTCACCGTGGCCTTGAACAGCGTTTTGAAAAGGATAGTGTGGCACGGTAAATTCTTCTTTATCTACCTCAAGAATGGAGCTGCGCTTTCGCTCATTCCGCCGGACCCCACCTTCAAGACAGCGAAGCGACGTGACGCCGGTATCAAGAAAAACCAATAGTTGCTAGCCCCTTTGATTCTTCGCCGTCACTCGGGTGGCGAAGCCGATATCGTGCCTTTGGAACGGCGGCCTGTCTTCCCAGACAAAAATCGATTGTCCCGATATCCATTCATTGGCGGCGCATCACTCTGTTGGCAGAATAAATGCATCTGGCAAAAGCTCAATGAATGACCTCGCCATTACCACGTCATCGCTGTTCAGGAAGAAACACAGCGAGCCGGATGATTGCCCGAACTCCAAAAGCACCTGGCGACATGCCCCGCAAGGAGAAATTGGGAAACGCGAGCCGTTTCTATTCGCGACGATAGCAATCGCCAAAATTTTGAAGGTCTCTCCCTCTTCCGACACTCCTTTGAATACAGCGGTTCGCTCGGCACAATTGGTAAGACCGAATGACACGTTCTCTACATTGCATCCCGTATAGATCTTGCCACTGGCAGCAACAAGAGCAGCGCCGACGCTAACGCGGGAATATGGTGAGTAGGCTTTCGATAAGGCGTCTCTTGCCAGCTCGATAAGCTTGTCTCGGCCGACCTCTGTTCCAATGTCCATATAAATTTCCGCCCCCAAAGACAGTTGATCCGATTATGCCAAGTGCAATGATAGTCGAGGAGCCATCTCTTCGCCGGGTTAAAGCCATTGGCCCACTTTGAACAGGCGTCCGTTGTGGCTGACTCCGCACCGTGGAGTCGGGCGTATTGAACCCCCGTTGTTCGTAGCCTCCCCCTGCTGTTTTCAGTCTGCGCTTTGGAGCCGCAACCGTTTCCAATGCCTTCACGAGCAGCGGGGTTAGACCGGCCACGGTGAAACCATGACCTGCAAGGCGCTGCGCCAGTCAGCACCTGCTGCGCCATATCCTCGGTCGCTTCGCTTCTTGCGGTAATGCTCGCAGGCGAAATCCCGCCTGGCACATCTCCTCGCTCCACCCCGAAACCCTGCCCGAGCCCTTCGGGACAGGCATTTCCATCGTTTGTTTTGAGCGGCTCCAAAGAGCAGATTGAAACCAAACGAAAGGGCGAATCATGGCAACGAACATCGTCAATACGACCGACTCCACTACCGAAAACCAGCATCTGGGGCGCTGCCCCATACCCCGGAGCTTCCTAAGAGCAAGGGGGTAGGTAAGTTCGATCTCTACCAGACCGTCACTGACAAGATCATCGAAGCCATTGAGGCGGGCATACAGCGCAACGGCAAGCCCCTTTGGAGCGGCGCCGGCGCAACCGGGATGCCCTACAACCGCAAGAGCGGCAAGACGTATTCCGGTGTCAATGTCCTGATGTTGTGGATGGCCGCGCAGGATGCCGGATATTCGACAGCGGCATGGCTCACTTTCAAGCAGGCGCGCGAGCTGGGCGGTTCAATCAAGAAAGGCTCCACGGGCGTGCAGGTCGTCTATTTCTCTACCGTCGAGCACGAGACAACGAACCGCGACACGGGCGAGATCGACAGCAAGCAAATCGGCTTTCTCAAGAGCTACACCGTTTTTAACCTGGAGCAATGCGAAGGCATCGAGGATGGTATTCAGCGCCGAACCTTCACCGGCAACGAGGCGGCCGAGCTGGTGATGCAGCGATCCGGAGCGACCATCATCGAGCAAGGCGGCAAGGCATTCTTCCGGCCCTCGACGGATGAAGTCTACCTGCCCGAGCGGACCCGCTTCACGGCAGACGAAGGCTTCTACAGCGTGGCGATGCACGAGCTGAGCCACTGGACCGGCGGCAAGGCTCGGCTGGCAAGGGAGTTTTCAGGGCGATTTGGATCAGAGGCCTATGCCTTCGAGGAACTGATTGCCGAACTCAGTGCAGCGTTTGTCTGTGCAGACCTTGGACTAATCCCGGCAACCATGGCCGACCATGCGAGCTATATAGATTCTTGGCTGCGTGTGCTCAAGAGCGACAAGAAAGCGATATTTACGGCAGCAAGCCAAGCCAGCAAGGCGCACGGATTCCTGATGGAAAGGGTCGCAGTGGCCCCGGCAAAGGCAGCCGCGTAAGATAGTATTGTTGTCCGCGGCAATGACAGCTTTTCGGCTGTGAATCCCGATAGGTAGCCGTCGCAGTCCGGCCATTATGCACAGGACCCAATTATGAACAGAGCCTGTTGCTCAGCTTCCGCAAAGCCGATGGGCGTTGGCACTGACCCAAGTTGCCCCGATCATCGCTGGACATAATTATTCATCAAGCGCACAAACGATGGCTCCTC
>JAPLRA010000174.1 GCA_026399445.1 Sulfuritalea sp. | reverse complement strand
CGGCGCTGGCGACGCGGCGACACCCGCGGGCTGGGCTGCCGGCGGGGGATCGGCGCGATTCATGTTGAGCGCGGCAAAATTGCGCCCCTGAAACGCCTTCTCTGCGCCCAGGCGACGAATGTAGTCAGGCAGGGTGGCTGGATTCAGCATGCTGCCACGAACCTCCATGTCGTTGCCGCCAGCGCCGATAGTGAAGCCGGTCAGCCACAGGCCTTCCGGCGTTTGGCGGGCAAAGCCGCGCAGGTAATCGGAAAAGCCGCCGGTACTGCCGATGGCTCCACTTTCCAGCAAGCGCGCAATGTCGCCGCGACGGCGCACCAATGCCTCGGCGCTATCCAGTTCAGCGGCCAACTGCGCATCGGGTTTGCGTTCTGCAGCCGCCTTTGTCGCCGCCACCACCTGCTCCTTGGTCGACTTGAGTTGCGCCTCGGCCGCTGTCGCCGCCTCTTTGCGCGCCGCCGCTTCCTGCCAGGCCCAACCGCCAGCCGCCGCCAGCACAACGTAGAGCGCCACGGCGGCAAGTGCTACGTTGCCCAGTGTGAGCAGCTCGCGCTGCTTGAGAAAGCGTGGATGGTAGAGGTTGATCTGTGTGCTCATGCCGCCACCGGTTCATCGCGCAGCGCCGCGCCTATTGCACGCAGGCATTGAAACTGGCGCAAGGGATCGAGCAGAGCCGGCGCCGCACCCAGATCTAGCGCGCCGGACAGTTCCAGTGGTACCACCGGAATCGTCAGGTTGGCGCGCAGGTAACTAAGGAAGCCGTCGACACCGGGAATCGGTGCCACCAGAAGATGTGCCAGGGGAATTGCGCTGTAGAGCCGATCAAAATTGTCCAGCGAGCGCTGCACATCCAGTGCAATCCGCTCGAACAGCATGCCCCGGCGTTCATCGTCGGCGGTCATCAACTGACGCGCGGTGAGTTCCACATGGCGCACCACCAGCAATTCGCCATCCGCGGTAAAAGTGAGCAGACCTTCGTCGTCATCGAAAATAAGGGTTGCCAGTCCGCGGCCTTCTTTCTCGAACAAAGCGGCCAGATTGCGTTGCGAGATTTCCGGCAAGTCGATCGCCGCCAGCGACACCTTGGCCGCCTGAAACGCCTGCACCAAAGGCGCGATGATCGACTCGGGCGACAAAGCCGCGAACACCTGCGGCGCACGCCCGTCGGATGGGATTGGCAGCAAGTCGATGGCTGCCGTGTCGACCGGGAATTCGATCTGGTCCTTGAGCTTCCAGCGCACCACCTCGCGGGCCTCGTCTGGCGCGCCGGCGACCGCATCGGTCTGTATCAACTGATACTTGCCATGACTGAGCAGGGCCGTGCAGCGATAGCGCTCGAGCCGCATCGGCTTCTTCAGGGCGACCAGCGTTGCCGCGTCATCGCCACCTTTTTCGACGGAATCGGCCAGCAGCACAACAGGCTTGCGGCCCGGCTCACGGCGCAGATGAACGAAGTCGACGCGCTCCTCCCGCATCGCGACGGATAACCACCCTTGTTCAGTCTTTGGTTTCAGGAAGTTCGGCACTTGACCCTTGGATACCCATTTTCTTGTCCAACTATACTAATCGAAGGTGTTAAGGCAAGCGCGGATTTTAATGGCTTAGGGCCTGCAATTGGGCCATTCGGGATGAAAATCGACAAATGTCGGCCTGTCGTTCGACCTGCCGGATGCGAAGCCCGCCGAGCAGACAGCGGTGCCCGGTTACACTTCAGTTCATGATGCCTCCCGATCGGATTCCGGCGATCCTTTACGCATGATCCTCTCTCGCCTGGGCGTGGCGGCAATCACATTGCTGGTCAGCCTTCCGTTTCTGTTGCCGGAACACACGAGTCCGATCCCTTCCTTTAACGCGGAATGGACTGCGGCGGTGCTCGGACTCGTCGCCAGCCTGACGCTTATCGGCGCCCCCCGGTTGCCCGTGCCGGGCGCCGCAATGCTGGCGCTGGCGCTCGCGGCAACGGTTGTCGTGCAAGCGGCGCTTGGCCTCGCTCCCGTACCTCAACTGGCTGTCCTGTTCGGGCTCTATCTGCTCTGGGCGGCATTGCTGGCCTGTACGGGCCGGCACCTGGCCGAGTCCTGGGGACAAGCTCGACTGGCACGCGTGCTTGCTACCGCCTTGCTTGCCGGTTCGGTGCTGGCGGCTCTGGCCAGTCTGTTCCAGCCATGGCTTGCAGGCCTTGGCTGGACGGGCTTTTCGCCCCGGGCGGGAGGGCCGGTTGGGCAACTGAACCATCTCAGCAGCTACCTTTGGCTAGGCCTCACTTCCGCGCTCTATCTGCGCAGCACCGATGCTCTGTCCAAACCCCTGTTCTGGTCGACGGCGATCCTGCTGACACTGACCGCCGTGCTGGTCGGACAGCGCTCATCATTCATTTACGCATTGGCGCTGACCTGCATTGCTGTCTGGCAGGGGCGCGGCGTCTTGGTGGGGCGCCTCGCAGAAAGTCGCCGCCGCGCCCTGGGTGTAGGCCTGTTGTTCCTCCTCCTGCAGCCGCTGCCGCACGTGCTGCCATCAGTGTACGAAAGTGGAACTCAGCCAGCGCCGGCTTTGCGAGCTGTCCAGCAGATTGCCGGTCCTTCCATCCGTCTGCAACTTATGCGCGTGAGCGTTGAAGGCATCAAGTCGGCACCTTGGCTCGGCAGCGGGATAGGCAGCTTCCCGGGGATGGCGCTCGCCTATTCCGAGAAAATCCCTCCCGAGGACAATCCGGGGTCTGCGGAACATGCGCACAACCTGCTGCTCGACATCGGGGCGGAACTCGGTTTGCCCGCGGCGCTGCTGGCGCTTCTTGGCGCGGGTCTCTGGCTATGGCGCCTGCCGCAACGCGCTACCCCTGCCGACGCCGCATGGGCGTGCGGCGTGGTGGCCATCCTCGGCCTGCACAGCATGATCGAATATCCGCTGTGGCACAGCTATTTTTTGGGCTTGCTGGCACTGGTGGCCGGGGCATTTGGAGTGAGCAGGCCAATCGGACGGCGGCTGACGTCGGTGGTCCTCGTCGTTGCCGTCGTTGCGTGGGGAGGGCTCAGCCTGATGGAATTGCGGCGCGATTACTGGCTGCTGGAGAGCGCCCTTGCGCTGGGCAAACAGCCCGCCACTCTGGCACCAGCTCAAGCCGCCCTGTTGCGCATCCCACAAACGTCCTTGCTGTCGCCCTGGGTCAGCACCACGGCTTGCGTCAGCCTCGATCCATTGGAGGTGCCGCTGAACGATGGGCTGGCCGTCTGTCGCGTTGCCATGGGCTTCGCACCCACGATCGAAAGCGGAGTAAACATGGTCGTGCTGCTCTGGCGCAGCGGGGACACGCTCGGCGCAAGGAAGCTGCTGCGCGGACTAAGGCAAGTTTCGCGGGACAATCCCGGCGGGATTGATGCCCTGCTCACCCTGCTCACGGCACGTAATACGCAACTCGGCGAATTGTGAACAAATGATGGGCTGACAGACAGGAAGCGCCAAGTTTGTCCCGTCAAATGAAAACGGCCCGGGATCGCTCCTGGGCCGCCGTGTTGTCAGCGCCGACTTTCTGGCGCAGCGCCAATCAATCCGACCCCGATGGCGCCATTGTTTATCTTAATCAGTTGGAACAAATGATTGTTGCGGTTGCGCTGCCGTTGCGACCCGTGACCGTGCAGCTGACAGGGTTGCCCGCATTGGCTGCGCAAGTCGCCCCACCACTGATATCGAATGTCGTGTCGTTGGCCGGGGTCGTACCCGTGCCCGTGAAGGTTACGCCAGCGACCAAGGTGTTCCAGTTCGCTGCGGTGGTGCAGACTGCAGCACCGCCCAGGTTAGTACCGGCAGCCGAACTGACCTGTCGCCGCGCGTAGTTGATGGAACTCGCAGATGACATCGACCCCGCCACACCCTGGGCCGCTGCGTTGCCGGCATCCCCCGCAAGATTCACGAATCTCGGCAGCGCTGTCGCCGCCAAAATACCCAAGATCACGATAACCACGATGAGTTCGATGAGGGTGAAACCGCGTTGACGTGCTTCCATGCCAAACTCCTTCTAAATTAACAGGCTGTGGTGTTTATGGTGATTCCGGGAGACCCGGCAGCAGCTGCAGCTATATAAGTGATAGTACAGGTTCCGGCCCCTCCACCGACTACGTTTATTGTAGTCGGGCTAGCAGTTAGCGACCACAAACCGTCAGAACCAGCTGCTGCGATAGCGGCCGCTTGTGCGGCAGCCGTACCTACCGTTAATTGCGCCGCGGCAGTAATACCAAGCGCTGTAGCGGCCGGGTATTGATTCACGATATTTACAGCCGTGCCCTCCATCGTGACTTGGGGGGCTGCATTTCCGCAAGTACCCGCAGCGACTGAACCTATGGCCAAATCAAGCAGGCAACGGGAATGCGCCAAGGCGCTGGCGGACCGGATCGCGCCATAAATCGCATTGGCCTTGGCAATCCGCGCGTCCACCTGCATCGCTGCAAACCGCGGCAGAGCCGTCGCAGCCAGAATCGCAACGATGGTTATCACCACGATCAATTCGATCAGCGTGAAGCCAGCCTGCAACCTAGACGATTTCTTCATACCACCCCCTTGAACGATTTGTCCGCATTCTAGCCTGATTTCAGGCACGCGAATCACTCAGCCGGACTCTGAAGCAGGCAACAAATACGGCGCCTATTCAGAACCATTGATAGCGAGTCAGCGCCACGATCTTCACTGACTCGACCTTCGAGCCCGCTCCGCCCGATACCGGTGTCGCCTCTATTCGCCATCTGAACGTGCCGTCCGTCGCCTCCAGTTTAAGGTGTCGGTCAATATTCGGCCGGTACCCCAATTCCTTGTTGGCCCGGTCGAAGAACCAGGCCCCCGGTGGCACGTTTGCTGGTGCCGACGGAAATTCACCCAGGTAGCCAGCCGGTGGCCTGTCCAGCCAGGTCACCGGGTTCGAATCGACCAACTCGCGAATCTGCCCATCCTGTCCGCGAAACATACGTTCGACCATCGCGCTGAGCAGGCCGGTGGAAATATTGCGAATTGTGCTTTCGACCACCAGTTTTTCGGTCTGTTCCTGCGTGTAGTGCACACCATCGAGCAGGGCCGAGCCCAATACGCCAACAACGGCAAGAATGACCGAAAACTCAAGTATCGAGCGTGACCGCGGCGTCGGGTCGCTCACTTCTTCAACGCCACCTTGCCCATATCCCACAACGGCAGAAAGATGCCGAGCGCCAGAACCAGCACCATGGCCCCCAGCGCAAGGATGAGGATCGGCTCGATTTGCTGCGCCAGAGTCTTCAACTCGTACTCGACCTCGCTCTGATACATGTCGGCGATCTCTTTCATCATGTCGTCCAGCGCGCCCGACTCTTCGCCGACGGCAATCATTTGCAGCACGACAGGGGTAAACACCCCGGCCGAAATCGAGGTGCGCAGAATGCTCTCACCACGCTCGACACCATCCCGCATCTTGTCGACCTTGTCCGCGATGTAGGCGTTGTCTACCGTCTCCGAGACATTGGTCAAGGCCTGGATGATCGGCACGCCGCTGCGTGAGGCCAGCGCAAAGGAAGCCGCAAAACGGGCCAGAGTGGCCTTGCGGACTATCTTCCCGGCGATCGGGATCTTCAGCTTGACGCGATCCCAGGTGTAGCGGCCGCTGGGGGTCTTCACCCATGCCTTGAAACCGAAAAAGGCGGAAACCATACCCAGCAACAAGGCAGGCCACCAGTTCACCATGAAGTCCGAGAAGCCGATCAGAAACCGCGTCATCAACGGCAGTTCGGCGCCGAAGCCCTGGAACACCTTGGCGAAAGCCGGGATGACAAAAATATTGACGATGACGATGGCAATGCCCATGGCGGCGATAACGAATGACGGATAGCGCAGCGCCGATTTCACCTGCTCCTGCATGAAGCGCTCGAAGGCAAGGTGATCGAACAGGCGGATGAAGACTTCTTCCAGCCGTCCGGTCATTTCGCCGACGCGCACCATGGAAATATAGAACGGTGTGAAAACCGTGGGATGGCGGGCCAGCGCCATTGACAGTTCGCGGCCCGAGTCCAGGCCTTGGCGCACATCCTGGAGGACATCCCGCATCGCCGTATTGGTGCTGGACTCCTGTAAGCCGGCCAGCGCACGCATGATCGGCACGCCGGCGCGCAACAGGGTATGGATCTGCCGCGAGAACAGCAGCACGTCCATGTGTTCGACTTTTGGCTTGAACAGCGCGAGATTGATGCCCGCGCCGCCCGCCGCCTTGTCCACCGACTCAGCGGTACGCTTGATCTCGATAGGCGTGACGCCACTGCCGACGATCAGGTCGGCCACCGCGCCGGCCGTCGCGCCGTCCATGACGCCTTGCACGATGTCTCCGGCGCCGTTGCGGCCGCGATAGGCGAAGCTGGCCATGTCGTCTTAGTCGTCGAGCTGAGTGCTGATACGCATGGCTTCGTCAATCGTGGTGCGGCCGCTGATTACCAGTCGCACAGCGTCGCGTCGCAAGGTGTTGCCGGCCATCTGCTCGCGACCGATCTGCATGAATTCGTTGGGGTCGCCGCGGTTTACGGCCTCGACCAGCGCGTTATTCATGTCGAGAATTTCATAGACCGCCTGGCGCCCCTGATACCCCGTGTTGGCGCAATGGCTGCAACCCTGCCCACTCTTGTACTGAATGCTATCCACCTGGTCCCCAAGTTCCACTTTCAGCCACAGGTGTTCATGCGGGGCCGGGGTATGGGGAGCAGAGCAGTTTTCACAGATCACGCGCACCAGCCGCTGCGCCAGCACCATCTGGATCGACAAGGCCACCATGTAGCGCGGCACGCCCATGTCGAGCAGCCGGATCGGCGTCGACAGCGCATCGTTGGTGTGCAGGGTCGACAGCACCAGGTGGCCGGTCATGGCGGCGCGCATACCGATTTCGGCGGTTTCCTGATCGCGCATTTCGCCCAGCAGGATGATGTCCGGGTCTTGCCGCAACGCGGTGCGCAGCACGCGGCTGAAGGACAGGTCGATCTTCTCGTGCACCTGCACCTGGTTGAGTCCGGGCAGGCGATACTCGACCGGGTCTTCGACGGTGATGATCTTCTTTTCCGGCGTGTTCAGTTCATTGAGCGCCGCATACAGCGTGGTGGTCTTGCCGGAACCGGTCGTGCGCGGTGGCATTTGCAGCTTGTCGAGCTGCAGCAGGCCGGTGTTCTGTGCCAGCAATCGCATGACGACCGATTCGCCGTGCTGGGTCGGCATCGACGAGATACGAATGTCGATCGACGTGCTGCGCAGCTTGATGGCGAAGCGGCCGTCCTGTGGCAGGCGCTTCTCGGAGATATCCAGGCCGGACATCAGCTTGAGGCGCAAGACCAGTGCCGTGGAAATCTTCGAATCGGCTTCGGTCTGCACGTGAAGCACCCCGTCGATGCGGAAGCGGATCACCAGCGACTTTTCCTGCGGCTCGATGTGGATGTCCGACGCGCGCATCTTCAGCGCCTCTTCGAACACCGTGTTGAGCAGTTTGACGACCGGTGCGTCCTCGGCGCCGGCGGTGAGGCCGAGAATGTTGCCGAACTCGGTCGAGATGTCGCCCATGTCGGCCGTGAGTTCCTTGGCCAGACCGCTGATTTCCGCTGCGCGACTGTACACGCGGTCGATCGCGGAGAGCAACTGGCTCTCGGTCACCACGGCAAGGTCGATCTCGCGCTTGAGCACGCGCGCGACTTCGTCGAAGGCCGTGAGATCCGTCGGGTCGGCCATGCCGACCAGCAGCATGCCGGCGCGCTCGCTCAGTACCAGCGCCCGCTGCCTGCGCGCCTGGGCTTCCGGCAGCAGCTTGATCAGTTCAGGCTGGGGCTTGAAGGTCTTGAGGTCGATGAAATCGGCGCCGAGCTGGCGCGCCAGGCCCATCGAAATACCCTCTTCGGTAACGTAGCCGCTTTCAACCAGAACCCGACCCAGTTTGCGGCCCGAACGTTTTTGCTCGTCAAGCGCGAGCTTGAGCTGTTCCCCGGTGACGAGGTTTTGCTGCACCAGCATGTCACCAAGGCGGATTTTTTCCGGACGTGCCATCAGGCGATCTCCAAAGCGGCCTTAGAATCGGGGCCTTCGCGGCTGTGATTTTGCACGAAAGTCATAGGCTAATCATCTGATTCTACAGAAACAGCCGTTTTCGGAGGTGTCCGCACGTGTTCCATGTCGTTCTCGTCGCCCCGGAGATCCCGCCCAATACGGGGAATGTGATTCGGCTCTGCGCGAATACCGGGGCCAAACTGCATCTGATCGAACCGCTCGGCTTCGATCTGTCCGATGCGCAGTTGCGCCGCGCGGGACTCGACTATGCCGAGATGGCCTGCGTCACGGTGCATCCGGATTGGGCCGCGTGCCGAGCGGTGCTGGGTGACGCCCGCCTGTTTGCGCTGACCACCAAGGCTAATCGCGGTCACACCAGCCCCGACTATCAACCCGGTGACGCGTTTGTCTTCGGTTCCGAGTCGCGTGGTTTGCCGATGAACGTGTTGGCAGACATCGATGAAAACCACCGCCTGCGCCTGCCGCTGATACCTGGGAACCGCAGCCTGAATCTGTCGAACGCCGTCGCCATCATGGTCTATGAGGCATGGCGGCAGCAGGGATTTGCCGGCGGCTCCTAGAGAACTCATTCGTGCTTCGGATCGCGCGCCATCAGCTGTTCCACCGCGGCGCGCGGAGTGACACGGCCATCGAGCACTGCGGCCACCGCCCGCGTGATCGGCATCTCGATTCCCAGGTCAGCAGCCCGACGGGCTACTTCGCGCGCAGCCGGCACACCCTCGGCGACATGGCCGAGCTCGCGAGTAATGTCGGGCAGGGCCTTTCCTTCCGCCAGCAGCAAACCGACACGGCGATTGCGCGACAGTTCGCCGGTGCAGGTGAGAATCAGGTCGCCCATGCCGGCCAGCCCCATGAAGGTCTCGCGCCGGGCGCCGAGCGCCTCGCCAAAGCGGGTGATCTCCACCAGCCCTCTGGTGATCAGGGCGGCACGGGCATTGAGGCCCAGACCGAGGCCATCGCAAATGCCGGTGGCGATGGCCAGCACGTTCTTTACCGCGCCGCCGACTTCGGCCCCGATCAGGTCCTCGTTGGCATAGATGCGCAGATTGCCACCGTGCAGGCTCTGCGCAGTAGCCTCGGCAAAACCGGCATCCGTCGCCGCGAGCGTTACGGCGGTGGGCAGCCCGCGCGCCACCTCAAGGGCAAAGCTGGGCCCGGTGAGCACGCCGCAGACCGCATCGCCCATCACCTCGGCCACCACCTGATGCGGCAACAATCCGCTGCCCGCCTCCAAGCCCTTGCATACCCAGAGAAAAGGCAGGGTCGGTGCGATGAGCTTCAACTGCTGCAGCAGGGGTCGCAGGCCGGCAAGCGGCGCGGCGAGGATCGCCAGATCGGCCCCGGCCAGCGCGGCCTTCATGTCGGTCGTAACCTGCAAGGCATCGGGGAAATGGCAGGCCGGAAGATAACGCGGATTTTCACGCTGGCTCGTCATCGCCGTTGCGCTCGCCGCATCGCGCGCCCACAAGCTGACCGCATGCCGACCGGCGAAGGCGATGGCCAGGGCGGTACCCCAAGCCCCTGCGCCAAGTACCGCTATCCGCATCGCGCGCACTCCATCGAGTTGATCATGGCGCGCCCGTCGCGAGCTTTACAGGCCCCAGACTTGGGGCGCCTTGAGAAAACCGCTTTGCCCGTCGCGATGCTTCACTTTGATCCAACCTCCGGGAGCGGCTTCAAGAAGCTCCAGCACCACGTCGCGTTCCGCTTCGAACACCAGCGCCGCCTTGTCTTCAGCCGCAGCACGAACTTGGGCGCGGTCAAAGCGCACGATGACATTGCGCTTTTCGGAGAGATGTTTCTTTTCGATCCAGGTCAAGTCGCCCTTGCTGTCGCGCACCTTGGACCAACCGTCGAGGCTCACCACGAGTTCGACCGGCGTGCCGGCCAGCACCACGAACAAGGGTTTCGACTTGGCCGAAGGTGCGTCGTACACAGGCGCCGCCTCGGTGACACTGCGGTAGTCAAGCGCAAATGCCGACGATGTCGCAGCCAGCATCGTCAATATTGCAAGGAATCGCCGTAGCGCCATCGCCATAGAGCCCATGTCAGCAGGAATCATGCCCCGCGCCGCCGGGCATTGGGATGCGATGCGAGGCGGAGGAAGTGCGGCAGGGTACATCCCTGCAAGCGACCGACAACGTGGCAGCGCGCCCAACTCCCGACGGCCCTTCGGGTTGAGACCAGGATCGGCGTCTGCGGCGTTGCAGAGCTTGCCAATAGAACAACCATTGGCCGCGCACTGCGCCTTGCATCCATCCGATCCTGGTCTCAACGCGGGGCATGATTCCTGCTGACATGGGCTCTCATTGCAGCTGGATCTTGCTTTCGCCCTGCTGCTGTTCCATCAGGCGTTGCTGGTAGAGCGACTCGAAGTTGACCGGGGCAAGAATCACGGGCGGAAAACCGGCGCGATTGATCGCATCGGAAACCGTTTCGCGAGCATAGGGAAACAGAATGTTCGGGCAGGCCACGGCAAGAATCGGCTCCAGATCCTGCTCCGGCACGTTGCGAATCTGGAAGATTCCGGCTTTTACCACTTCCACGAGGAAGAACGCCTTTTCGCCGTCCTTCGCGCTCACCGTAAACGTCAGCGCCACTTCATACATGCCGTCGCCAATGGTTTTCGCCGCGCTTTGAATCTGCACTTCGATGCTTGGCGTCTCGCGCTCCAGAAAAATCTGGGGTGCGTTGGGCACCTCGATGGAGAGATCCTTGACGTAAATCTTTTCGATGCTGAAAACCGGCTGCTCGTCGCTCATGATGAATTGGTGGGTAGGATGAAAAAAGGGTGATTCTACGCGGCCAGCAGTGAATCGAGCTTGCCCTGGTGTTCCAGTTCATAAAGCTCGTCGCAACCGCCGACATGGGTGTCGCCGATATAGATCTGCGGCACCGTACGGCGGCCGGTCCGCTGCATCATTTCTTCGCGCCGCTCGGGCTGGAGGTCGACGCGCACTTTCTCGATATCGGTCACACCCTTGCGCGCCAGCAACTGTTCGGCGCGCACGCAGAAGGGACACACCGCCGTCGAGTACATCAGAACCTTGGACATTTGAAACTCCGTGTTCAGGATTTCGTGGTCAGGGGAAGATTGGCGCCGATCCAGGACGAGATCCCGCCCCCGAGGCTGAACACCTTGTCGAAGCCGCCCTTCTTCAACTGTCCGCAGGCGGACGCAGAACGGTTGCCGGTCGCGCAGACGACGATGATCGGCTTGTCCTTGAACTTCTCGATCTCCGACATGCGAGTGCCGAGCTGGCCCATGGTGATATGGCGCGCACCGTGGATATGACCCGAACCCCACTCGCCGGTTTCACGCACATCCAGCACCAGCGCGTCTTCGCGGTTCATCAGCAGCGTGGCTTCCGCCGGCGTCACGCGAGCCACGGTACCGCCCGCCAACATCGGCCACACCAGCATGCCGCCGCTGACGAAAGCCAAAGCCACCCAAATAATGTTCTCTTGCAGAAATTCCATTGTGATCTATTCCCTCTAGGCTGAAATGCCGCAGAACACCTCGCGCATCAAAGCGATGAGCTGGAGGGTGCGCGGATCGGCGATACGATAAAAAACCCGGTTGGCATCCTTGCGGGTTTGCAGGACGCCCTTGTCGCGCAAGATGGCGAGATGCTGCGAGATATTGCTCTGGGAGGTGCCCACCGCTTCGACAATGTCCTGCACACAGGTTTCCTGGTCACCCACGACGCAGAGAATTTTCAGGCGCAAGGGATGCGAGATCGCCTTCAGCGCCCGCGCCGCAGTTTCAATGTGCTCCTGCTTGCCTATCAGATCGTTGATTGCGGTATGCATGCCATTCTGGTCCCAAGTTGAGGTGTCGGTTGTGGCGGCAATTCTGAATATTATAGAATACTGCTATTGCTCTGCGTTAAGGCTTTCACCATGTACAAGATCGTTCTGCTTCGCCACGGCGAATCGACCTGGAACCAGGAAAACCGCTTCACCGGCTGGACCGATGTCGGCCTCACGGAAAAAGGCCTCGCCGAGGCAGTCGCCGCGGGCCAGTTGCTGAAAAAGGAAGGCTTCGCCTTCGACATCGCCTATACATCGGTGCTGCGCCGCGCGATCAAGACGCTGTGGACCGTACTCGATGAAATGGACCGGATGTGGATTCCGGTACAGCATTCGTGGCGACTCAACGAACGCCACTACGGAGCGCTGCAAGGCCTCAACAAGGCTGAAACCGCCGCCAAATTCGGCGACGAGCAGGTGCTGGTCTGGCGTCGCGCCTACGACACGCCGCCACCGCCACTGGCGGAGGACGATCCGCGCCTGGAGACCGACAATCCGCGCTATGCGAACCTTCCGGCTGCCCAGTTCCCACGCACCGAATGCCTCAAGGACACCGTGGAGCGTTTCCTCCCCTATTGGCATGAAACCATCGCACCCATGGTGAAGTCGGGCAAGAAGGTGGTCATTGCCGCCCACGGCAACAGCCTCCGGGCGCTGATCAAATATCTCGACAAGGTTTCGGACGCGGATATCGTCGGCCTCAACATCCCGACCGCGCAGCCGCTGGTGTACGAACTGGATGCCGACCTGAAGCCGATCCGCAATTACTACCTGGGCGATGCAGAAGCGCGAATCAGGGCAAAGCAAAGGCGTGATTCCTCGACGCAAAGACGCAAAGACGCAAAGAAAATCGAAAGAACTGATTTGGCTTGTGTCTTCCTTTGCGTCTTTGCGTCTTTGCGTCAAAGCTCTTTGCCTTGCTTCTCTTCTCGCTTCGACCGCGTTCGCCGCCAGCGTCGATTCGAAGAAGGGCGAACTCCAGGATCTGAAGAGCCGGATCGAGTCCTTGCGCCGCGACATGGCGGCGGCCGAGGAATCCAAAACCTACGCCGCCGACCAGTTGCGCGAGACCGAGTCGGCCATCTCCAACGTCAACCGGCGTTTGCATGAACTGGGCGGCGAACGCGCGGAATTGAAAGCCGCGCTGGCCGATCTCGATGCGCAGAGCCAGCGGCTGGACCGCCAGACGGGTGCGCAGCAAAATCAGCTGGCGCGCCTGCTCAACCGCCAGTTCGTCGGCGGCGATTCGGATGCGCTGAAGTTGCTGCTGTCAGGTCGCGACCCCAACCAGTCGGCGCGCAACAAATACTTCCTGACCCAGCTCTCGCGCGCCAAGGCGGACCTGATCCAGCAGCTACGTACCGTCGCTGCCGAGAAAAAACGCCTCGCGGAGGCGGCCCGCGAACGGCAGGAACAATTGGCCGAGATCGAGCGCCGGCAACAGGAAAGCCGCGCGCAATTGCTCGACCGCAAGAAGCAGCGCTTGACGACACTCGCGGCAATTGCCGACCGCCTCAAGGCGCAGCGCCGCGAAATCACCACCCTGAAGCGGGACGAACAACGGCTGGCGAAACTCATCGAGGGCCTGGCCCGCATCGCCGCGACGAGGAAAGCTGCACCAAAATGATCCCGGTAACGTCGGCGGCGTCTTTGCCGCCTTGCGCGGCCAGCTCAGATTGCCGGTCAAGGGCACCATTGCCGGCCGCTTCGGCAGCCCGCGCGCGGAAAGCGGTGCAAGCTGGAAAGGCGTCTTCATCCGTGCGGCTGAAGGCGCCGAGGTCAAGGCCGTGGCCGCCGGCGCCGTGGTGTTCTCAGATTGGCTGCGCGGCTTTGGCAACCTGTTGATCATCGATCATGGCGACGATTTCCTGTCCGTCTATGGCAACAACGAGTCCCTGCTGGCCGCGGTGGGGGCGGCGGTCAAAGGCGGGGAATCCATCGCCACGGTGGGAAACAGCGGCGGCAACCCGGACTCGGGTTTATACTTTGAACTCAGGCACCGAGGCCTGCCGTTCGATCCCCTGAAATGGGCCAGCAATCGCTAGTATGCTTCACAGGAGTCGCCCTTGATTTTCGAGCGTAGCGAGCCAACCAGTAGCCCCCGCCCGGGCGGGGGATGGGGGGCGGGGGTGTTCAAGTTGCCTTTGTGTTCTTCGGAGTT
>JAPLRA010000268.1 GCA_026399445.1 Sulfuritalea sp. | reverse complement strand
GACATCAAGAAGGAACTTGCCGGCTCCCTCGACATATTCGAGAAATTCAAAGTTGCGGCAAACACCAAAGGTCCAATTACGGTAGCAGGCTGACCTGTCGCATCACACGCACGAGGGGCGATACCTATCGCCCCTCGCGGAGGTATATCAATGAAAAAGCTGCTCCATCAGATCGACGAAAACGGTGAACGCTACTTGATGCTGGTGTTCTATTGTTTCATCGTGTTCGTGATCGTTATCGAAGTAATCCGGCGATTCTTTCCCGACTTTTCCTCACTATGGGGCGAGGAGGCGGCACGGTTTGCGTTTATCTATCTAGGCTGGGTCGGGGCATCGTCTTGCGTTAAACAGCGGGCGCATATTCGCTTCGACGTCATGATGCACATTCTTCCGCGTCGTTTGCACGGCTATCTATACCTGTTTGGCGAGGCATGCACGCTGGTTTTTGCCGGCTTCGCGCTTTACTGGTCGCTGGAAACGATTTCCACCATGATTTAATTCGATGCTCTTGCCCCGACGTTGCGGATAAGCCAGGTATGGTTTGAAGCGGCTGTCCCGCTTGGGTTCTCGATGATGACCATCCGGGTCCTGCAGGCGGCCTGGCGTGACATCCAGGACATCCGTGCGGGGCGAAACGCCTTTGCCGGTACTTTACTGTTTGACTGACCTCGGAGCATTCGCACCATGGCAATTGCACTCGGCATCGGCTTGATCCTGCTCCTGTTGTTCTTGGCCGTTCCATTCTGGGTCGCGCTCGGTCTCGGCACGGTCGCCCTTCTCCTCACAACAGGCGTGCTGCCGCTGTCGCTGCTTGGCGAGGCGCTGTTTCAGGGCGTTGACTCCTTCGCCCTGATTGCGATCCCACTGTTCGTGCTCACTGGCGATGTCATGGTGCGATCAAAACTCGCCTACAAATTGCTCGATTTCGCAGAAGCTACCACGGGCAGTTTCCGCTCGGGCTTCGGAACCTCGACGGTACTCGGCTGTGGATTTTTCGCCTGCATTTCCGGATCGGACGCGGCAGATGCTGCGGCCATCGGTCGGATTACCATGCAGCGATTGGTCGATCTCGGATATCCAAAGCCGTATGCCTGCGCGCTGGTGGCAAGCGGTGCCTGCACCGGAATCCTGATTCCCCCATCCATTGCCTACATCATCATTGCCCTGGTTCTGGGGATCTCTGCGTCAACCCTGTTTGTCGCGGCAATGATTCCAGGCTTGATCGTATTGTCAGGCGTAGTTCTTACCAATGTGGTGTTAAATCGCTTGAACGGTTACGAGAATTCACGCAATCGATTCTCATTGGTTAAGTGGCTTGTTGCCCTCAACGACGCCAAGTGGGCACTTTCAATTCCCGGCATCATTCTCGGTGGAATCTATTCCGGCGTCTTTACTCCAACCGAATCGGCGGCAGTAGCGGTGGCGGTGGCTCTTGTAGTCGGCATGGTTCAGGGCACCATCCGGGTTAAAGATTTACCGGCGATGCTAGAGACATCGGCTCGAGTCAATGGCGTAATCCTTCCCATCATCGGTATCGCGATGCTGTTTGCTCAGGCACTTACTGTCCTCGATGTGCCGCAGGATTTTGTTCGCGCGGTCACTTCGATAACAAGCGATCCAATCGCTTTGAAGTTTGTCATGCTGTTCATCTTTATCGTCGCCGGCATGTTCATGGAGACGACGCCGAACATAGTCATACTGGCCCCGCTGCTCTATCCTGTGGCCAAGGCAATCGGCATGGATCAGATTCACTTCTGCGTGTTCATGATCACCTCGCTGGGGCTGGGATTCATAACGCCGCCCATGGGGCTCAACCTGTTTGTAATGTCGGGGCTGACCGGAACGCCGATCATGGCGATCGCGTGGCGCGCGGTCCCCTTTGTGATAACCATGATTGGAATATCCATACTCGTCGGCTTTGTACCCGTGCTTTCCCGCTCCTGACTGCCAGCGCTTAGTGGGGTTCAGGAGTCGAGGATCTCCTATCGCTTTTTAGCCGATCATCAGGCCAAAACATCACCTTCACCTAATCCAATTTTCCCCATCGGCAGCAATGCGCACGAAGCGGATAACGCCCTGGAACTGGCAAACGTCAGCAGTGGGGGAACTTCAGCCGCTCAAATGAAATCGGCAAGGCACCGATCCCGAAATCACGCCGCCCTCAACCCCAGTATGTTCCTAGCCTCCATCATCGTCGCCGGCGCCGCCCGCAGCTGTCGCAGACATCCACGATCTTCTTCACCAGTTCGGCATTGCTCGCCGCCAGCCGCGTCGGGTCGAAGCGCAGGTTGTCTTCCAGGCCCGTGCGGCAGTGGCCGCCGGCTTCGAGGCACCACTGGTTGACCTCGAACTGGTGGCGCGAGGTGCCGGCGGCGACCCAGGTGGCGCCGGGCAGCACTTCGGCCAGTTCGCTGCGCAGGAAGTCGAAGATACTGCGCCGAACGGGCAGGGCGTTGGCGGTGCCGAGCACGAACTGGATGTGCTGCGCGCCACAGTGGATGGGGAATTCACCACTGTCGGCGACATTGCCGAGGTGACGCTATTGCTCGTCACATTCCCCACCACAGCACTCATCGGACAATCAATCAACGTCAGCCACGGCTGGAACATGGGATGAAGCGCGCATGAGCTCACAGACTTACGATTTCGTCGTCGTCGGCGCCGGCAGTGCCGGCTGCGTGCTGGCCAACCGTCTTTCCGCGAATGGCCGCCATTCAGTGCTGCTGCTCGAGGCCGGCCCCGCCGACCGCTACCTGTGGATCCACATCCCGATCGGTTACGCCAAGACGATGTTCCATCCGGTCTACAACTGGGGCTTCTACACCGACCCCGATCCGCACACGAACAACCGCAAGATCTACTGGCCGCGCGGCAGGGGACTGGGCGGGTCGAGTTCGATCAACGGCCTGATCTACGTGCGCGGCCAGGCCGAGGACTTCGACGGCTGGGCGCAGGCTGGCAACACCGGCTGGAGTTGGAAGGACGTCCTGCCCTATTTCATCAAGCTTGAACACAACACCCGCGGCGCCAGCGAATACCACGGTAGCGGTGGGCCCTTGTGGGCCTCGGATATCGGCGAAGAGCATGAGTTGATGGAAGCCATCATCCGCGCCGCCAACGAACGCGGCGTGCCGCGCAACGACGACTTCAACGGCGCGCGCCAGGAGGGCGTCGGCTACTACCAGTTGACCACCCGCAGGGGTTGGCGCTGCAGCACAGCGGTGGCCTATCTGAAGCCGGCACGTGCCCGCTCCAACCTGCGTATCGAAACCGATGCCCACGTCACCGGGATCATCTTCGACGGCAGCCGTGCCGTCGGCATCCGTTATCGAAAAGGCGGACAAGACCACGAGGTGCGCGCCGCGCGCGAGGTGGTTCTCGCCGCCGGCACGCTGCAAAGCCCGCAGCTCCTTCAACTCTCCGGCATCGGCGATGCCGAGCGCCTGAAGCAACTCGGCATCCCGGTGATCCACCACCTGCCCGGCGTCGGCGAAAACCTGCAGGACCACCTGCAGTTGCGCCTGATGTACAAGGTGAAGAAGCCCATCACCACCAACGACGACCTGCAGTCATGGTGGCGCCAGTTCAAGATGGGCCTGAAGTGGATCACGCAACGCAAGGGACCGCTCGCCATCGGCATCAACCAAGGCGGCTTGTTCACGAGCATCCTGCCGGAGTCGACCTCGCCCGACATCCAATTTCACTTCGCCTCGGTGTCGGCCGAAATGGCCGGCGCCAAGCCCCACCCGTGGTCGGGGTGCACCTTCTCGGTGTGCCAGTTGAGGCCGCATTCGCGCGGTACCTTGTTCGTCACATCGCGCGATCCGCTGGCGGCACCCGGAATGCAGCCGAACTACCTGTCGCACGAGACCGACCGACGCTGCGCCGTCGCGTCAATCAAGTATGCCCGCCACCTTGCGGCGGCGCCCGCGCTGCGCGACTACATCGGCGAGGAATACCGGCCTGGCCCAGCAAGCGTCAGCGATGATGAACTGCTCGACTGGGCCCGCAACTACGGGGCCACGATTTTCCATCCCTCCGGAACCTGCAAGATGGGCGATGACCGCATGGCGGTAGTTGACTCGCGCTTGCGCGTGCACGGTCTGGCCGGACTGCGCGTGGTCGACTGCTCGATCATGCCCACGTTGGTTTCGGGAAACACCAACGCCGCGGCGGTTATGGTTGCTGAAAAGGCTTCCGACCTTATCCTCGAAGATCAGGCCGGCCGTTAGTCGAGAGGGATCGCCGCATTGTCGTTGCTGTCCGGTATCAGAGATCGCCATTCCGCCAACGCCGACTTTTGAGCTTCGGGACCCTGCCGCTCCGGAACTTTGCTTGCGGTTCATAATGCTGCACAGCCGCCTTCAGTGCAACCTTATGGCCAGCGCATAACAAGCGGCGGCTTTTACAGTTCTGGGATTCGTGGCGAACGTCTGCTTACGATTTTTGCGACCGACCGCTCAGGGCACCGAGCAGTCATTTCCCATCCCGAGATCATTGGCCTTAGTTCCTTGAGCGAACCAGCCATCTGATGTTTTATGATGGCACTTGTCGGCAGGCATCCCGCTTCCGAACCAGGTACAGCTTTTCACCAACCCTTTCCCCCTCAAAGGAGTTGTCATGAATCTCCCGGCCTTTCAGGATTTTTCGCCAACCCGGCGTGACTTCATCAAAGCGGTTGGATTGGGCGCCGTTGCGGCAACGCTGCCGTTCGGCATGGGTAGCACTCACGCCCAGGGCACGGATCTGATCATGCGCAAGATTCCGCGCACCGGGGAGATGCTGCCGGCGATCGGACTTGGGACCTACCTGACCTTTGACGTGCTTCCCGGACAGCCGCGCGACAACATCCGCGAGGTGCTGAAGCGCTTCTGGGACGGCGGCGGACGTGTCGTGGACACGTCGCCGCTGTATGGCACGGGTGAGATCAGCGTCGGCGACTTCGCTACCGCGCTCGGCATCACCGACAAGATGTTCATCACCAACAAGATCTGGTCGACCGGCGAGTTCCTGGCCGACGACAGCCACGCGCGTCGCAGTCTCGAACAGACGATGCAGCGGCTATGGCGGGGGAAAATCGATGTGATGCAGGTGCATAGCCTGGTCAATGTCGACCAGATCCTGCCGGTGCTGCAGAACTGGAAGCGCGAAGGGCTGATCCGCTACTTTGGTGCCACCCACCACGAGTTGCCTTATTTTCCGGCGCTGGCCCAGGTGGTCGAGCGCGGGTCGCTCGACTTCGTGCAGGTGCACTACTCGATACAGACGCGACTGGCCGAGGAGCGCATCCTTCCTGCCGCGCTCGCCAATGGCACGGCGGTGCAGATCAACATGCCTTTCGAAAAGGGCCGCCTGTTCAAACTGGTCGAGGGCAGGGCGCTGCCGGATTTTGCGCGGGAGCTTGGCATCACCAACTGGGCGCACTATTTCCTGAAATGGGTGATCTCGCACCCGGCGATCACCTGCGCCATTCCGGCCACCAGCAACCCGGACCACCAGTCGGAAAACATCGGCGCCTT
>JAPLRA010000227.1 GCA_026399445.1 Sulfuritalea sp. | reverse complement strand
GCCTTCCACCGCCGCCCAGAATCCGATGAAGGGGCCGAAGGCAAAGGCCATGAACAGGCGGTCCGAGGCCGTGATGCCGGCGCCGGCCAGCACATGCCCCCAGCAACGGCCCCACCAGTCCCACGACTCATGCGTGTCCATGACCTTCAATGGCACGCCCGTGGTGCCCGAGGTCTGGTGCATGCGCACATAGGCCTCCTGCGGATAGGTCAGGTTGGTGCCGAAAGGCCCGTGGGCGGCCTGATCGTCCACCAGTTCGCTCTTCCTGGTCAGGGGCAGGCGGGTCAGGTCGTCCAGCGACTTGATGTCGGAGGGCTGCACACCGGCAGTCTTCCATTTTTCAGTGTAGAAGCGGTTCCGGTTCCACAGTTCCGCCATCATCGCTTGCAGTTTGCTGAACTGAAGGTCGGCCAGCTGTTCGCGCGGCAGCGTCTCGGTTGCTTCGTCGAAAAAGGTCATTGGGCGATCACCATGGTTTGGCGGAGGGATTTCGAGAAGACTGATGCACTGAGGCGTAGACGCTGCCGCAAGGCAGTCGGCCAAAAACCCTACCGGAGTATATACAATTGATTGCGCAATGTGTTGGAGCTCCAATCATTCAGAGTCCATCGGTCACCATTGCCGCGTCGCATCAATGCTGGTGCGGTGCACCAGTCGCGAGCCGACCCCTTGCTACGACTTGCCGCGCTCGCGTTCCTCGTTGCCGGTCCAGCGCTTGAACAGATCGACCTCGAGGTTCAGGTCGAACAGGTCGAGCGTCTTGCTCACCGACTGGTCGATGATGTCGTCGAGCGTCTTCGGCTGATGGTAAAAGGCCGGCATCGGCGGCACCAGCACGGCACCGGCTTCCGTCGCCTGCGTCATCAGCCTGAGGTGGCCCAGGTGCAGCGGCGTCTCGCGCACCATCAGCACCAGCCGGCGCCGCTCCTTCAGCGTGACGTCGGCGGCGCGGACCAGCAGATTGGTGGCAAAGCAATTGGCCACGGCCGAAAGCGTCTTGATCGAGCAGGGTGCGATCACCATGCCGTCGTGGCGGAACGAGCCGGACGCGATGCAGGCGCCGATGTCGTTGATGTCGTGCACATGGGTGGCCAGGCTCTTGACCGCCTCGATCGTCTGGCCCGTCTCGAAAACGATGGTGCGCTTGGCAGAATCCGACATCACCAGATGCGTTTCCACCCCGGCCTGCTTCAGCACTTCCAGAATACGCAGCCCGTAGATGGCGCCGCTTGCGCCCGAGATTCCGACCACCAGTTTCATGCTCTCATCCTTGTTCCAGAGTTTTGCTGCCAGCGCCATGGTACGCACATTCTTTCACTCCTGGCGGCGTTTGTCAGGATGGCGTGTCACGCGGGGGGGGGCGGTCGGTCGCATAATGGCCGGCCTTGAAGGTCGTTAAGGAAGGACACGCAGATGCAAGTCATATTGCCGCAGCCGGTGGCCGACTATCTCGCCGGGCACCATGTCATGACCCTGGCCACCCAGAGCGAAACCGGTCCTTGGGCGGCGGCCGTGTTCTACGCCAGTGACGGCTGCTCGCTGATCTTCCTGTCGTCACCCGCCAGTCGCCACTGCCTCAACCTCGCGCAGGATGCCCGCTGCGCCGCGACCATCCAGGAAGACTATCGCGACTGGGCGCAGATCAAGGGCATCCAGCTCGAAGGGCGGGTGAGCCAGCTTGCGGGAGAAGAAGAGCGGCGGGCGCAGCAGCTTTACGGCGAAAAGTTTCCCATTGTCGGTGCGCCGGCCAACGTTCCGCCGGCGATCGCCACGGCGCTGGCGAAAGTGCGCTGGTTCCGGCTCGTTCCCGAACACTTCCACTTCATCGACAACAGCAAGGGCTTCGGCCACCGGGACGAGATCGGGCTCCCGCAGAAATAGCGCTCTTCCTGGCGCCTCGTCGCATGAGGCTAGAATGGCGCGACCGGATCGCCCGCACAGGAAAGCCTGATGCTTGAAATTGGAAAACTGTTCTCGCACAAGCCCGATCACCCGATGAACTCGGTCGCGGCCGCGCGCAAGATTCTCAAGAAACTGGATGAAGCAAAGCCAAAACCAACGCCGATCGAGGCGCTCATCCAGATCGAAGGGTGGGCCAATTCCCTCGCCGGAGCCGATGGATTCGCCTGCGACGACCGCTTTTTGATCGTTGCCGAGATCGAGTCGAAGGGCAATCTCCTCGCGGCCGACATCTTCCCGGAATATTTTCGGCGTATCCACACGCGGGACCAGGATCAGCGCAGGCTTTACGAGTTACTCCACAGCTACTGGTCTGCCGTGGCCGCAGCGTACGCGCGATGCGTCCTGGATCACCAAGCCGGCGAATCCGGTGCTGCCCGTTTCACCCCTCAGCTCGCAATTGCCGCAGCGCGCTCCATTCGCGCCAGCGAGCATGCGGAGCGGATGCGCCAGCTGCGCTATATCGGTTCCGGTGCCGAGCTCTGGGAGTCGCCGTGTCGGCTGTTCGCCCATGCGGAGAAAATGGAGGTCGATCATGTGTCGATCGTAGTCCACGAGCGCGAAGTACACTCGACCGTCCGCGCCGAGTTGCTGCGCCTGGCGGGCATGAGCCTGGCCGCGCTGCACGAGCTGCCGCCGGAACAGGTGGAGCTTGCCGGTCGCATACTCGAGCGGTTTGCCGTCTCCTTTTCATGGTCGACCGAGCCGTCGCCCGACTGCAATTTCGTGCTCGACCTGGCCGAGGGCGCAGCGCCCCGGCAACGGCGTCCCGACGAGGCTGCATCCCCCACGAAACGCTTTTTCGGCGGCGGACCGGCGCTGCCGAAGCTGGAGGAAGTCGGGGATCTGGTGGCGAAGAATCTGCTCGCCGACGAGGCCCGCTTCGGTGTTGAATTTTCGCAGGCGCAAATTTTCAGCGTCATTCGCCATCTGCTCATCTACCTTGGGCCAAACCCTCCGCAGCGGCGCTTTGCGCGCACGGCGGTGAGCGCCCCCGTCGAGATCATCCATGGCTTTTCCTCGATCTCTCCGCGCCTGACAATACTGGACGCGGGATCGGGTGCAACGCTGGACGACAACCTGAACGTCCAGCAGCGCAAGCGCTCGGACGTGCAGCTAGCGGCGGAAGTCGCGGACGAGGTCCCGGAGACATGGACCATGTGCGACCGCAGCGAATGGGGGCTCGGCGTCGAGATCCCGCAACGTCCGGGCATGTGGGCCGAGCCCGGTGTCCTCTGCGGAATCCGTGACGGCGAAACTTCGCCGTGGTGGGTCGGCATTATCCGCAGTGTCGAAGCCTCCGAATTCGGCCGCATGCATTGCGGCCTGTGGATCATGTCCAAGCGCCCGATCGCCACGCACCTGCGCGTGATCGGCAACGAGACGCACCAGCTGGCGAACTGGGAGACATCGAGCGGCGGCTTCAAATACTCCTACCTGCACGCGGTGCTGCTGCCGGATGGCGTCAAGGCGCACGACCGGCCGGTGATGCTGATCGAACGGCAAACCATCTGGATCGGAGAAATCTACGAAATCATGGCCGGGGAACATACCCGCCACGTCCGGTTGATGGAACTGATCGAGGAAGGCGCCGACTACATGCGAGTCGGATTTGCCTGGATGGCGCCGGCCGCGACCTGATCGCATCGCATCCGCCTGACCGGAGCATCAAAGGCCCGCGCAAATTTCCTCTGCGGAGAGTACCCGCGCGAACAGGCCATTGAGCGCGGCGAGAAATGCCGTCTGCACGTTCTCGGCGGATACCGTAGCGCCGCCGAAGGTGAGGGCTTTCGTAGCGCACGCGTCATGGGCCAGACGGCACTGAAAGCCAAGATCGGCAGCGGCGCGGGTGGTGGTATCGATGCACATCTGGGTCATCATGCCGGCGATGACCAGCTGGGTGATCTCATGTTTGCGCAGATGCTCGAGCAGCGGCGTTTCACGAAAGCTGTTCGGGAAATTCTTCTGGAGAACGGTTTCGCCGGCTGTCGGCGCCACGCGCTCGTGGATTCGCACGCCCTCCTTATTCTGCACAAAGAATGTCGCCCCCGGCCGTGTCGACAGGTGCTGGATGTGAACGACCGGCAGCGACTTCTGCCTGAAGGCATGGAGCAGTTTTCCCGCCTGAGCCCCAGCCAGCGGCGCTCCAACGAGTTCCATTGCCCCGCCGGGGAAGTAGTCGTTCTGAATGTCGATGATCAGCAATGCTTGAACCATGGGATACCTCTAGCGTTTGAAAGGAGAGGGCTCGCCGGGGCAGGCGCTCTCGATGGAAGGGCCAGGCCTCATTCGGTGTTCCAGCGTTGGCACGTCGGCCGGAGCCCGAGGTTAGGCGGCACTTTTGGCGTAGCCTCGTGCGACGGCGCTTCCATTGCAAACCTACTTCGGCCGGTGAAGCGCACAGAGCTTGTTGCCGTCCGGGTCTCGCACATACGCAAGGTGCATGGCCCCCAGTTTTCCTTCGCGCAGGCCCGGCGGATCCTCGATCGACGTGCCGCCATGCGCGATGGCTGCGTCATGGAACTGCCGCACCTGTTCCGGCGAATTGCACTTGAACCCGATCGTCCCACCGTTGGCAAACGTTGCAGGTTCGCCATTGATTGGTTCGCTGACACAGAAAGTTTCCCCGTCATGCCGATAGAAGAGCCGAGTGTGACCGGTACTTGCCTGGTTTCGCAAAGGCTCTCCCGCCCCAAGTACGCCAAGTACTGCGTCATAGAATTGCCTGGAGCGTTCTATGTCGTTCGATCCGACCATTACGTGGCTGAACATTCGTTTGTCTCCTGATTTTTTGAGGTGGAAGAGAGCGGGTGCCTTGCGAACCTGCCAGCGGGAGATCCTTGTGCCGCATAACCTTTGAAATCACAGGGCTGCGCGGCTTCTTGCGCAGCTCCGGTGGATTGATGGGTTGGGCTTTGCTTCACTCATAGTGGGTCCACATGCGCAAGACGCGAACCGATTTCTCTTTGGGGAAAACCTCGTAGACCATGCGGTGCTGAATATTGATGCGACGAGAATACGCGCCGGCAAGATCACCGATCAACTTTTCGAAGGGTGGTGGATTTTGAAACGGGTCACTGGCGAGAACCGCCAGCAGTTCTTGTGCCTTTGGCTTAAGACCGCTTGCAGCAAGCTTTTTCGCATCCTTCATTGCTTGCCTGGCATAGACAATTTCCCAACTCACCACTTAAGCGCCTTCGAGCTCTTTGCGAGAGGCTCGGCCATCCCGGCTTTGATGGACTCGCGCATGCCAGGCACTGCCAATAGGTACAGAGTTTCTTGAATTGCACTCCAATCTTCCGCGGAGAGCAGAACGGCACTACTGCGCTTGCCGGAGATAATGATTGGCTGATGCGACTCTACTGTTTGGTCAATGAGGCGGTATAGGTTTGCGCGAGCTTCACTAGCGGTAAGTGTGTTCATTTCGTACTCCTACAAAGAGGCTTGTATGGTACGCTAATACGTACGCCTGTCAAGCAAGCACTTTAAGAGGCCCAACGTGAAGTAGGCGTCATTACAAGACATCCATATCTAGGCATTTGTTGCCATATATGGATAGTTCCTCCCAGATATGGATATACCGTCCTGTCCATATCTAGGCGTTTGTCGGGACGACCCGATCTTCCAGTTTGAGCTTGCGGATGGCGGCTTTCGGCAATTGCCACAGTTTCCGTTTTCCGTCCCGGATGCCACCAACGGCTTTTACCTGGCGCCGGAGTTCGGCTTCTTCGTACCCGATGCGCACGGCCTATACCTGCGGCGGCGGCATGGGGCGCTGATCGACGACCAGTTCAATCGTGGTCAGGCGGCGG
>JAPLRA010000026.1:786-7639 GCA_026399445.1 Sulfuritalea sp. | reverse complement strand
GCCGGTTCTTCGGCACGCCGGCCATACGATTGGCCAGCTTCAGCACGGCATCTTCCAACTCCGCCTCGGGCACGGCGTCGATCACCAGACCCCACTCCTTCGCGGTGCGGCCGTCGATGGTGTCGCCGGTCAGCAGCATGCGCTTGGCCTTCTCGGCGCCGAGGCGATAGACCCACATCGCCGTGGTCGGGCAGCCCCAGACGCGGGCCGGCATGTAGCCGATCTTGGCGTCCTCGGCCATTACGACGAGGTCGCAGCACAGCGCAATGTCGCTGCCGCCCGCGACGGCGAAGCCCTGCACCTTGCAGATGGTCGGCTTGTGGCTGCGCCAGAGGCTGAAGAAGTCGTCGGTGAAGCCTTTCATGGCGCGGTAATCGACCATCGGGTCCCAAGGCATCGACTGCGTGCAGGGCGTATCGGCGTCGGCTTCGGCGAAGTCCTTCAGATCGTAGCCGGAACAGAAGGCCCGCCCTGCACCCTGCAGGATGATGACGTGAATCTCGTCGTCGGCATTGGCGCGATCCACGGCGATGCGAATCTCGCGCGGCATCGCCGGCACAATGGCGTTGAGCCGCTCCGGCCGGTTCAGGGTGATGCGCGCGATGCGCCCCTCGGTGCTGTAGGTGAGGGTCTGCAGGGTCATGGCGAGATCAAGCGAGTTCGATGCCAACGGCAGTGGCTTCGCCGCCGCCGATGCACAAGCTCGCGACGCCGCGCTTCTTGCCTTGCTTCTTCAGCGCGCCGATCAGGGTGACGATGACGCGCGCACCAGAGGCGCCGATCGGGTGGCCCAGCGCGCAGGCGCCGCCATGGACATTGACTTTGTCGTGCGGCAGCTTGAGGTCGTGCATCGCGGCCATGGTGACGACGGCGAAGGCTTCGTTGATTTCCCAGAGGTCCACGCTGTCCGCGCTCCAGCCGTTCTTCGCCAGCAGCTTCTTCATGGCGCCGACCGGAGCCGTGGTGAACAGCCCCGGTTCCTGGGCGAAGGTAGTATGGCCGACGACCGTAGCGACCGGCTTGAGACCGAGTTTGGCGGCGGTCGAGGCGCGCATCATCACCAGCGCCGCCGCACCGTCGGAAATCGACGAGGAATTGGCAGCGGTGACGGTGCCGTCCTTGCGAAAGGCCGGCTTCAGCGTCGGAATCTTTTCAAGTTGCGCTTTGAACGGTTGCTCGTCCTTGTCGACGAGCACATCGCCCTTGCGGCTGGAAACAGTGACCGGCGCGATTTCCCAGGCGAAGGAACCATCGGTGTTGGCCTGCTTGGCACGCGTGGTCGAGGCGATGGCAAAAGCGTCCTGCGCTTCGCGCGTGAATTTGTAGCTGCCGGCGCAGTCCTCGGCGAAGGTGCCCATCAGGCGGCCCTTGTCATAGGCGTCTTCGAGGCCGTCGAGGAACATGTGGTCCTTGACTTCACCATGGCCGAGGCGGTAGCCGCCGCGGGCCTTGGGCAGCAGGTAGGGCGCGTTGCTCATGGATTCCATGCCGCCCGCCACCATGACGTCGACGCTGCCGGCCAGCAGCATGTCGTGGGCGTACATCGCGGCGCGCATGCCGGAGCCGCACATCTTGTTAACCGTGGTGCAACCGGCCGCCAGCGGCAGGCCGGCACCGAGCGAGGCCTGGCGCGCCGGCGCCTGGCCCTGGCCGGCGGGCAGCACGCAGCCCATGATGACTTCGTCGACCTGCTCGGGCTTGAGTCCGGCGCGTTCGACGGCAGCCTTGATGGCGACGCTGCCGAGTTGCGCGCAGGTCAGCGAGTTGAAATCGCCTTGAAACCCGCCCATGGGGGTGCGCGCGGCGGAGACGATAACGATGAGATCGGACATGAGGATTCTCCTTCAGTTCAAAGTGGCCAGCGCCAGTTCATAGCGCTCGGGAATATGCTCGGGGTCGCTCACGGTGAGGCCGAGATCGCGCATCAGGCCATCCTTGAGGCCGTAGATCCAGCCGTGAATGGTCAGGCCCTGGCCGCGCTGCCAGGCGTCCTGGACAACGATGGTGCGCGAGACGTTGATCACCTGCTCCAGCACGTTGAGTTCGCACAAGCGGTCGTGGCGCTTGCCTTCGGGCAGTTCATCGACGCGCGCCAGATGTTTCACATGCACGTCCTGCACATGGCGCAGCCAGAGATCGGCAAGGCCGACGCGCTGGTGGTTGAGCGCCGCCTGCACGCCGCCGCAGCCGTAGTGGCCGACCAGGCGACATTACGATGGACGAAGACTTCACCCGGCAGCAGGCCGACGATCTGGTTGGCCGGCACGCGCGAATCGGAGCAGCCGATCCAGAGGTATTCGGGCGTCTGCAGATGGGAGAGTTTCTCGAAGTAGCCGGGATCGACCTGCCGCATCTGCTGCGCCCAGGCACGGTTGAAATCGAACAGGTGAAACAGGTTCTCGTTGGCCACCTTGTCTTCCGACCAGTTCTCCAGATCCAGGGCGAGGAACTGGGTGCCTTCGAGCGAAGTCTGGTAGTAGGCCGGCGCCTCCTGGAAACCCAGCTCGCGATACAGCTTCACGGCGATGCGCATCGCCGGCAGGGTGTCGAGCATGATGGTGCGATAGCCGATCTGCTTCGCCGCGCGAATCGCCGCCAGCGCAAGCAGCCGGCCGATGCCGAGCCCGCGCTGCGCCGGATCGACGTACAGGCGCTTGAGTTCGCACACTCCCTCGGCCAGGGGGCGGATGCCGACACAGCCGGCTCCGCGTTTGCCACCATTTTCGTCGACCTCGGCGTAGAACAGCCGCCCCTGCGGCTCTGCGTAGCGTCCCGGCAGGGTAGCCATTTCCTCGTCGAAATTCTGGAAGCACAGATCGACGCCGAGCCAGGCCGCGTAGTTGCGGAAGAACTGGCGTACCTGTTCGAGTTCCACGGTGTCGTCAACACCCAACTCGCGCACGCTGGGCGCCGTATCGCCAGCGCCGACTGTTGCAGTGGATTCAGACATTGAAAATCAAACAGGTGGTGGTGGCATGCGCGTAGAGCTTGCCGTCTGCATCCACCAGTTTGCCTTCCGCCGTGCCGATCTGCTTGCCGGCGTGGATCACGCGCCCTTCGGCACGCACCGGGCCGACACGGTCGGTCAGCGCGCGAATGTAATTCACCTTCAGTTCGATGGTGGTGTAGCCCTGACCGGCCTCTAGGGTGGACTGGATCGCGCAGGCGACGCAGGAGTCGAGCAGCGTGGCATGGAAACCGCCATGCACCGAGCCGATCGGGTTGTAGTGGCGATGCTGCGGGGTGCCCTGGAATACGACGCGGCCCTTTTCGGCTTCGACCAGGTAGAAGCCCAGCGTGTCGCTGATCGGCGGCCGCGGAAATTCGCCGGCAATCATCTTCTGGAACAGTTCCAGCCCCGAGCATTCGCGCAGGTTTTCCAGCGTCAGCACGCCGGGGCCTTTCGACCGGGCCAGCACCTCGTCCTGCAGCTTCTGCCATTCGTCTCGTTTGTGCTGACTCATCACATGGTCTCGTTGTAGAGTTCGCGGCCGATCAGCATGCGCCTGACCTCGCTGGTGCCGGCGCCGATCTCGTACAGTTTGGCGTCGCGCCACAGCCGACCTGCCGGATATTCATTGGTATAGCCGACACCACCCAGTGTCTGAATCGTCTCGCCGGCCATCCAGGTGGCTTTTTCCGCCGAGTAGAGGATCGCGCCGGCGGCATCCTTGCGCAGCGTGCGCGCATGGTCGCCGCGGTCACAGGCCTTGCCCAACGCATAGACGTAGGCGCGCGTGGCCTGCCAGGTCGAGTACATGTCGGCCAGCTTGCCCTGCATCAACTGGAACTCGCCGATGCTCTGGCCGAACTGCTTGCGCTCGTGGATGAAGGGCAGCACCACGTCCATGCAGGCGGCCATGATGCCCAGCGGGCCGCCGGAGAGCACAGCGCGTTCGTAGTCGAGACCGGACATCAACACCTTGGTGCCGTTGCCTTCACCACCCAGCACGTTTTCCGCCGGCACTTCGCAGTCGTCGAAAAACAGCGGGTAGGTATTCGAGCCGCGCATACCCAGCTTGTCGAGGTGCTGGCCCTTGCTGAAGCCCGCAAAACCTTTTTCGACGATGAAAGCGGTCATACCCCTCGCGCCCGCGGCGGCATCGGTCTTGCCATACACCACCAGCGTGTCGGCATCGCCGCCGTTGGTGATCCACATCTTGGAGCCGTTCAGGACATAACGCGCATCTGCTCCCGTTCCCTTTCGCTCGGCTTTGAGCTTCATCGACACTACGTCCGAACCGGCGCCCGGCTCGGACATCGCCAGTGCACCGACATGCTCGCCGGAGATGAGTTTGGTCAGGTACTTCTGCTTCTGTGCTTCAGTCCCGTTGCGCCGGATCTGATTGACGCAGAGGTTGGAGTGTGCGCCGTAGGACAGGCCGACCGATGCCGATGCACGCGAAATCTCTTCCATCGCCACCATGTGGGCGAGGTAGCCCATGTTGGTACCGCCATAGGCTTCGTCGGCCGTCATGCCGAGCAGGCCCATGTCGCCGAACTTCTTCCACAGGTCGGCCGGGAACAGATTGTCGCGATCGATCTCGGCAGCGCGCGGCAGGATTTCCTTCTGCGCGAAAGCCCAGACCGCATCGCGCAACATGTCGATGTCTTCGCCGAGATCGAAATTGAGTCCTAACATTCATTTCTCCTTGCCGTGCATGGTCATCAGGGTTTGCTGCATGGTGGCGCAGTGAGTGGCCTTGCCATTTTTTATGGCGTACACCTCGCCGCGGGTAATGACGAGGTTCCGCCCGGATTTCAATACCTGACCTTCGGCGACGAGGAACTCGCCGTCGGCGGGCGCCAGCAGGTTGAGCTTGAACTCCACGGTCAGCACGTCGGCGCCGACCGGCATCAGCGTAAGTCCGGCATAGCCGCCGGCGCTATCGACGATCGTGCTGGTGATGCCGGCGTGAAAAAAGCCGTTCTGCTGCGTCAGGTCGTCGCGGAAGGGGAGGCGGATCTCGCAGTGACCCGGAGCCAGCGCGCCCATTTCGGCACCGATCAGGCTCATCACCTTCTGCCGGGCGAAGCTGCCCCGCACCGTGGCTTCCCAGTCCGGGTTGCGCGGTTCGAAGCTGCTGCGGACGGGACGTGCGGTGTGGGGCATTGCTCCTCCTGCGGATAACGACATCGTAGTTGACGTTGACGTCAACGTCAACTAGCGGGGCCGTTTTTTGGGGCGCGGGCTGGAAGCCGGCTTGCCCTCGTCGGATTTCAGCATTTCGCGGCATTGCCGCTCGAAACGGGCGATCTCCTTCAGCACGGCCTGGATATCATCGCGCTGCTGCTCGAGCGCGGCGCGGCGCTGGGCCAGTGCGCCGAGAAAGGACAGCAGCTGGGAGGACTCGTCCTCGGCCGTGTCGTACATGTCGATCAGGTCCTTGATCTCGGCCAGGGAAAGCCCCAGACGCTTGCCGCGCAGGGCCAGTTTCAGCCGGGTCTGGTCGCGCTTGCTGTAGATGCGGTTGCCACCCTCGCGCGCCGGCGAGACCAGTCCGTGCGATTCCCAATAACGGATGGCGCGGGTGGTGACGCCGAATTCGCGCGCCAGTTCGGTGATGGTTTGAGTTTCGTTCATGGCAGCATACGGACACGCGGCAAATGCTGCACCGCACATAAGATCCCGAAAATTAGATAAGATGGCAGATTAACGACTTCATCCCGCAAGGGGATACCGTCTCCGCCGCTAGGCGACGGAGACATAAGTTAAGCAGATTTCCCGGACCGATGCAAAGAGACCCCGTTTGAACGCACCCCTGAACGCTTCGATTGCCTACCCGCACGAGACCTCGCCCGCCCCCGGCGTGACTGTCCCCGTGGCTCCCGGCATCGAATGGCTGTGCATGCCTCTGCCGTTTGCCCTGAACCACATCAACCTGTGGCTGCTGGCGGATGGCGAAGGCTTTGCCGCGGTGGATACCGGCTTCGCGCAGGATCCGATCAAGGAGGCCTGGAAGTCGGCGCTCGCGGAACGGCGGCTGACGCGCTGCATCGTTACCCATTGCCATCCCGATCATTTGGGCCTCGCCGCCTGGCTGGAACAGGAGACCGGCGCCCCGCTGTGGATTTCGCAAGGCGAATACCTGGCGGCGCACATGATCGTGGAACAGATCGCCGGCTACTCGATCCGGTCGATGGTCGAGTTTTTTCGCCAGCACGGCCTCGACCAGGCGCGCATCGACGGCCTGGTCGAACGCGGCAACGGCTACAAGAAGGGCGTACCGGCGATTCCGGCCACCTATCGGCGCCTGTTCGACGGCCAGGTGCTGAAGATCTGCGACCACGACTGGCGCACCATCGGCGGCTTTGGCCACGCCCCCGAACACATGAGTTTGTATTGCGCGGAACTGGGCGTGCTGATTTCCGGCGATATGTTGCTGCCGCGCATCTCGACCAATATTTCGGTGATGGCCAGCAATCCGCACGGCGATCCCCTCGGGCTGTTCCTGGCATCCATCGACGGCTTTCGCGCCCTGCCGGCAGACACCCTGGTACTGCCCTCGCATGGCCGCCCCTTCCGCGGCCTGCATGCCCGCGTGGACCAGCTTCACGCCCATCATGCCGAACGCTGCGAGGTGCTGCTCGACGCCTGCGCCGGCCGCGCCAAGAGCGCCGCCGACCTGATTGGCGTGCTGTTCGGCCGCGAACTGCCCGACCCGCACCAGACCATGTTTGCCATGGGCGAAGCGATTGCCCATTTGAACTATCTTGAACACGCAGGAAAATTGCAGCGCATCGAAGAGAACGGTTTTACCCGTTACGTCAGCTAACCCAAGGAGTCGCCATGTCCGCACACGAACCCAGAGCTTTGCCCGATCCGAAGGAAATTGCCAAAACCTACGCCGAG
>JAPLRA010000026.1:0-734 GCA_026399445.1 Sulfuritalea sp. | reverse complement strand
AAGGAAGTCGCCAAGACCTATGCCGAGGTTGCCCAACGGGCCTCCAACCTGATCACGGAACACATGAAACGCCAAATGAAGAAGGGCGTGTCTGCGCCTTCCGACGAACTGGGCATCGCGCAGGCCTTCATGGACATGATGGCGAACATGCTGGCCAATCCGTACAAGATGGCGCAGGCACAGATGAATCTGGTGTGGGACTATTTCTCGCTGTGGCAACACTCGATGCTGCGCTCGATGGGTATGGAGGGAACGCCGGTGGCGGCGCCGAAGAAGGGCGACAACCGCTTCAAGGACGCGCAATGGGAGGAGCATTTCCTGTTCGACTTCATCAAGCAGAGCTATCTGATCAGCGCCCGCCACATCCATGATGCCGTCAGCAATGTTGAAGGTCTCGAGGACATATCGAAGAAGAAGGCCAACTTCTTCACCCGCCAGTTCATCGACGCGCTGTCGCCCTCCAACTTCGCGGCGACCAACCCCGAAGTGCTGCGCGAGACTGCCAAGACTCACGGCCAGAATCTGCTCCAGGGATTCAACAACCTGCTGCGTGACATCGAGGAAGGAGACGGCCAACTGCGCGTCAAGATGACCGACCCCACTGCCTTCGAGATGGGCAAGAACGTCGCCACCTCGCAGGGCAAGGTGATATTCCAGAACGAAATGATCCAGCTGATCCAGTTCAACCCGAGTACCAAACAGCAATACAAGCGACCGCTGCTGATCATCCCGCC
>JAPLRA010000461.1 GCA_026399445.1 Sulfuritalea sp. | reverse complement strand
TTGACGAACTTAGAAAGATCAACGCTGCCGAATTTTGGATCGGGCAGGATGTCACGTTTGGGAACTTCACGACGACGGGGCATGGTATCTCCTTAAGCGCCGGATCAGGCGGCCTTGGGCCGCTTGGCGCCGTACTTGGAACGGCTCTGCTTGCGGTCCTTGACACCCTGGGTATCAAGACTGCCGCGGACAATGTGGTAACGCACACCCGGCAGATCCTTGACTCGACCGCCACGAATGAGCACGACCGAGTGTTCCTGCAAATTATGGCCTTCGCCGCCAATGTAGGAAATGACCTCGAAGCCGTTGGTCAGTCGCACCTTGGCGACCTTCCGCAACGCAGAGTTCGGCTTCTTCGGTGTGGTGGTGTAAACGCGGGTACAGACGCCGCGCCGCGCCGGGCTATTGCCCAGTGCTGGCACTTTGCTTTTCGACTGCGGAGCCTGACGACCCTTGCGCACGAGTTGGTTAATGGTAGGCATGTATATGTCCTGAATGCTGTGCAAAACGCACTGCAAAATTGCAAAAAATCGGCCCCTGCCAAGGGCAAAGAGGCCGGATTATAGAATGGTCGCCGGCGAGCGTCAACCTGCTTGCGCGTCTTCGGCTGCCACGGGAGCATCTTCCGTAGCCGCCGGCAGATCGAACAGGTTCTGCGCCTCGGCCCCTCCACGGGACTGCTTACGGCGTGTGCGGTGGTATGCCATGCCCGTCCCCGCCGGAATCAGGCGGCCGACAATGACGTTTTCCTTGAGGCCTCGCAATTCATCCCGCTTGCCCATGATTGCGGCCTCGGTCAGAACGCGCGTGGTTTCCTGGAAAGACGCAGCAGAAATGAAGGAATCGGTCGACAAGCTGGCTTTGGTAATGCCATGCAACATGAAGTCGTAGATGGCCGGTGTTTTTCCTGCGGCGATCAGCTTGTCATTTTCGTCCAGCACCGCGGCGCGTTCGACTTGCTCTTCCCGGATAAAGGCCGAGTCACCCGGGCTCGCAATGACCACCCGTCGCAGCATCTGGCGCACGATCACCTCAATATGCTTGTCGTTGATCTTCACGCCCTGCAGTCGATACACGTCCTGAACTTCGTCAATGATGTAGCGGGCCAGCTCCTCCACACCCTTCAAACGCAGGATGTCGTGGGGATCGGCCGGGCCGTCTACAATCACCTCTCCCTTGTTGACCACCTGCCCGTCGTGAGCCATGACGTGCTTGTCTTTGGTGATCAGGTACTCATGTGCCGTACCGTCCGGTTCGGTGATCACCAGGCGCTGCTTGCCCTTGGTATCCTTGCCGAAAGACACAGTGCCCGTGACTTCCGCCAGAACACCGGCATCCTTCGGAATGCGGGCTTCGAAGAGTTCGGCAACGCGGGGCAAGCCCCCGGTGATATCGCGTGTCTTGGACGACTCCTGCGGGATTCTGGCAAGAATGTCTCCAACGGAAACCGGCTGGCCATCCTTTACGGTAATCAGCGAACCGACCTGGAAAGTAATGGTCACGATATGGTCGGTACCGTGAATCTTCACTTCCTGACCTGACTCGTCGATCAGTTTGACCTGCGGACGGACTCCCTTGGATGCCTTGGCACCGCGCTTCGGATCGATAACCACCAAGGTGGAGAGGCCGGTAACCTCGTCCATCTGCTCGGCTACCGTCGCGTTCTTTTCGACGTTCTCGAACTTGACCGTGCCGGCGTACTCGGTAACGATCGGACGAGTATGCGGATCCCATGTCGCCAGTTGCGCCCCGGCCTTTACCGGCTTGCCATCATCAGCCAGCAAGGTGGCGCCGTACGGAACCTTGTGCCGCTCGCGCTCGCGACCGTTGTCGTCAGTAATCATCACTTCCCCGGAGCGCGAGATGACAATCTTCTCACGCTTGGGATTGGTGACGTAGCGCATGGTTGCAGTAAAGCGGATCGTGCCGGAACTCTTGGCCTCAATGCTGCTTTGTGCTGCGGAACGCGACGCCGCACCGCCGACGTGGAAAGTACGCATCGTCAGCTGGGTGCCCGGTTCGCCAATTGACTGGGCAGCAATGACACCGACTGCCTCGCCGGCATTGACCAGCGACCCGCGGCCCAAATCGCGACCGT
>JAPLRA010000176.1:5469-12806 GCA_026399445.1 Sulfuritalea sp. | reverse complement strand
CGGTGTAGAGCTGGCCAACCTGTTCGGCGTAGCCATTGAACATCAGCGCTTTGCGCTTGCTGAATTCGCCGATGCGCCGTTCGGTAGCCTGGCTCCAGCGCGGGTGATCGACCTCGGGATTGACGTTGGAATAGAAGCCGTATTCGCGCGGGGCGGATTTCATCCAGGAGGTGCGCGGCTCGCTGTCGGTGAGGCGAATTTTGACGATCGACTTGCCGCTTTTGAAGCCGTACTTCCATGGCACCACGAGGCGCAGCGGCGCGCCGTTCTGGTTCGGCAACACATCGCCATAGAGGCCGACCGCGATGATCGCCAGCGGGTGCATGGCCTCATCCATGCGCAAGCCTTCGACATAGGGCCAGTCGAGCACGCGGCTTCGCACGCCGGGCATGGTTTCTGGCTGCACGGCGGTGATGAACTCGACATACTTGGCGCTGCCCAGCGGCTCGACCAGTTTCAGCAGGCTCGCCACCGGGAAACCCAGCCAGGGAATCACCATGCTCCAGCCCTCGACGCAGCGCAGGCGGTAGATGCGCTCTTCGAGTGGTGCCAGTTTCAGGATGTCCTCAATGCCCAGCGTCTTTGGCTGTTTGACCAGGCCCTCGATGCTGAGTGTCCAGGGCCGCACGTGCAGGGTGTGCGCTGTGCGCGCCGGATCTTCCTTGTCGGTGCCGAATTCGTAATAGTTGTTGTAGCCGGTGACATGCTTCAACGGAGTCGGTGTTTCGGCAATCGAATAGCTGCTGGGGCGGCCGGGACCAAGCGCCGCGTGTGCGGTGGGAAGCATCCCGGCGAGTGCTGCGCCGGCCGACAGTCTCAAGAATTCTCGGCGCCGTTCGAACAGGGCGCGTGGGGTAATCTCGGAGGAGGGGATGTCGTGGCTGGAAAGGATCGGCATGAGGGTTCTCGATTGCAGAAGAGTGTACTGCTTTGACGCGGCCCGCCCTGAAACCTTACATCGCAAAGCGCATCGGCCAATTTGAGTAGTAGCCGGGCTAAAGGTTCAGGGCCTTGGCCTGATTCGAGATGTCCCGCTTGACCAGTGGGAGTCTCAACCGCTACAATATCCCGACTTATTTGCTCAACTATTTTTTGGATGCAGCCATGGACGCCAAACAGAAAGTTCACGATACCGTCACCGCCAACCCCGTTGTGCTCTACATGAAGGGTACGCAGCAGGCGCCGCAGTGCGGCTTTTCCGCACGTGCGATTCAGATTCTGCAGGCATGTGGCGTCAAGAACCTTGTCACGGTCGATGTACTGGCCGATCCGGATGTGCGTCAGGGCGTCAAGGATTACGCCAACTGGCCGACCGTGCCGCAGCTCTATATCAACGGCGAGTTCGTTGGTGGTAGCGACATCATGACCGAGATGTACCAGTCGGGCGAGTTGCAGAAGCAGCTGGAACCGATCGTCAACGCCGCCTGAAAGCCTGCGAATAAATCTACTGCGCGTGCCGGATCGGGGATTGGGCGGTGCTCGCTATCCTCATGTACAAACACGTACATTCCGGTAGCTGCGCTCCGGCCGCACCCCGCTGCGGCCCGTTCGCTACGATTTCTTCGCAAGCTTGACATCAGCGCCTGAGTAATTTCAGTAGCCCTTCAATCATCCTTTGCGCCTGACCCAGATAGGCGCTGCCGAACAGGTTGAAGTGATTGAGGATGTGGTACAGGTTATAGAGCGGCTTGCGCGCTTCGTAGCCCGAATCGAGCGGCAATGCCGCGCGATAGGCGGCATAGAAGCTGGTGGGGAAACCACCGAACAGTTCGGCCATGGCGATGTCGGTTTCGCGGTCGCCGTAGTAGCAGGCCGGATCGAAGATTACCGCTGTGCCATCGCTGCATTGGGCCACATTGCCCGACCATAGATCCCCATGCAGCAGGCTTGGCACCGGCTGGTAGTCGATGAACAGGCCGCCGACGCGCTCGATGATCGCGTCGCCTTTTGCCACCCATGTTTTGTCCATGCCATTTTGGCGCGCGAGTTGGAACTGCGGCCGGAGGCGGTGCTGGCCGAAAAAATGCGGCCAGCTTGGATGCGGTGTGTTGATCTGCTGTGTGGCGCCGATGAAGTTGTCGCGGCTCCAGCCGAACGAGTCTCCCGTCGTGCGATGCAGCAGCGCCAGCGCGGTGCCGAGCCGGGCGCCGGCCTTTTGATCGAGGGGCGCCAAATCAAGGAACTCGATCACCAGAAAGGCCTGAGTTTCCGTGCGCCCCAGCGCGATGACCGTCGGTGTTCGCACGGCACCTGTTGCCGCTAGCGCTTGCAGTCCCTGGGCTTCCGCGGCAAACATCGGCGCCGTTCCACCAGCGCCGACTTTTACAAAATAATGGCGCTGCCCGTCATCGAGGTGCCAAGCGCGATGAATCGAGCCGCCGCTGACCGCACTGGCCGACGATGGAGTGAAGGGAATTCCGGTTCGCTCGGCAATCGCCGCAGCAACAGCCGCAAACTCAGGGGTCAAAGCGACGCCAGGCGGGTATTGGCATCGGCCAGTCGACCGGCGATGACGTCAAGAAAGCCCTGGTAGAAGTGCATCCGGCACACCTCTGAAGCGTGCTGCAGCGCCTGTGCCGAGATGGTGACGACGCGGGTGGCAGTCTGCGCGACGACATCAGCGCCGCGGGTGTGCTCGCCACGCCGGATGATGGCCATTTCGCCGAAACATTCGCCGGCGGCCAGCGTGCCCAGGGAATGCCCGTTCTTCGAGACCATCAGTTCGCCGTCGAGCAGAAACGCAAAGAAATCGCCCCGCTCGCCGTCCCTCATGATCACCGTGCCTGCGGCCACTTCGTCCCAGCGCGAGAAGCGCACCACTTCCCATAAGTCGACGTCGGAAAACTCGTTGAAGAAACGCAGCGCGCGCAGTGCCTCGAACTTTTCGCTGTCCGGAAACGCCTGCCGCTGTGCCAGGAGCTGCTTGTTGCGGAAGGACTGGGCCAGATCGTGGGAAAACTCCTCCCAGCTGTGATAGCGCGCGTCGACTTCCTTTTGCATGGCACGGCCGACCACGGCATCGAGGCTGACCGGCATGTCGGAGCGAAAGGTTGATGGCGGCGGCGGATCGGTATTGCAGATTTGATAGATCATGCCGTAGTTCGAGGTCGACTGGAACGGCAGTCGCCCGGTGAGCAACTGGTACATCACCACGCCCAGCGAATAGATGTCCGTCTGGTGATTGAGCGTCATGTCACGCACTTGCTGCGGCGACATATAGGCGGGCGAACCGACGCCCGACACCTGCGTGCGCGTCTGCTCCCCGCTGGTCATCATGGCCGCGCCAAAGTCGGAGATCTTGATGTCGCCGCTACTCCGTTCGGCGCTTTCGCCTGCATTGACCAGCAGGATGTTGGCCGGCTTGATGTCGCGATGGGTGATGCCGGCGCGAAAGGCGTAGTCGAGCGCGCGGGTGCACTTGAAAATCATCTCGACGAGGCGATCAACCGGCAGCAGGGTGCTGGGGCTGCAGAACGGTTCCAGCGTGCCGCCCTTGACGTACTCCATGACGATGTAGCTTTGCTCCTCGTCGAGCACGGCGTCAAATATCTGCACGATGTGCGGATGCATCAGTTTCCCGGCCAGCGAGGCCTCGGTCATCAGCAGATTTCGATAGAGCTTGCCGCGCTCCTTGTCACGCAGTACTTCAGGGAAAATGGCCTTGACGGCAACTTCGCGCTCTGCAAAAGGATCGAAGCCAAGGTAAACGATGGAGGTGGCGCCTTCCCCAAGCTTGCTGCGGATTTCGTACTTGCCTATGCGCTCGGGAATGGTCATCGATTGTCGATCAGATCCGCGCGCGGGAACGGGCGATTGCGGCGCGCACCTGGGCCGGCGCAGTGCCGCCGAGGTGGTCGCGGGCAGCCAGAGAACCGGCGACGGTCAGCACGGCGAAGGCGTCGTCGGCTACCAGCGGCGAAAACGAGCGCAGTTCGTCAAGCGTCAGATCCGGCAGGTCGCAGCCGCGCGCCTCGCAGGCGCGCACGGCGCGGGCCACCGCTTCATGGGCATCGCGGAAGGGCAGCCCCTTCTTGACCAGATAGTCGGCCAAGTCCGTTGCGGTTGCATAGCCCTGGCGCAGGGCCGCCGCCATGGCTTCCGGCTTGACGCGGATGCCGGGCACCAGATCGGCAAAGATGCGCAGGGTGTCGATCAGCGTATCCGCCGTGTCGAACAGGGGCTCCTTGTCTTCCTGGTTGTCCTTGTTGTAGGCCAGCGGCTGGCCTTTCATCAATGTGAGCAGGCCCATCAGATGGCCGAAGACGCGTCCGGTCTTGCCGCGGGCAAGCTCTGGCACATCCGGGTTCTTCTTTTGCGGCATGATCGACGAGCCGGTGCAGAAGCGGTCGGCGAGATCGATGAAGCCCACGCGCGGGCTCATCCAGAGAATCAGCTCCTCCGAAAAGCGCGAGACATGAGTCATCACCAGCGACGCGGCGGCACAGAACTCGATGGCGAAATCGCGATCGGACACGGCGTCCAGCGAATTCTCGCAAACCGACTCGAAGCCGAGTTCCCGTGCCACGGCTTCACGGTCGATCGGGAAGGTGGTGCCGGCCAGCGCGGCGGCGCCCAGCGGCAGCCGATTGACGCGGCGGCGGCAGTCGGCGAAACGTTCGCGGTCGCGACGCAGCATTTCGAAATAAGCCAGCAGGTGGTGGCCGAAGGTGACGGGCTGCGCGACCTGCAAGTGGGTGAAGCCGGGCAGCGGTGTGTCAGCGTGAAGTTCCGCTGCGTCGAGCAGCGCCTTCTGGAAATCGCGCAGCAGACCGTCGATCTCGTCGATGGTGTCGCGCAGCCAGAGCCGGATGTCGGTGGCGACCTGGTCGTTGCGCGAACGCCCGGTATGCAGGCGCTTGCCGGCGTCGCCCACCAGCGCGGTGAGACGCTTCTCGACGTTGAGATGCACATCTTCGTCGTCAAGATTCCAGTTGAAGGTCCCGGCTTCGATTTCCCTGGTGATCGTCGTCATACCCTGCTCGATCGAGGCGAGGTCGGTCGCGGCAATGATGCCTTGCCGGCTGAGCATTCGCGCATGCGCCAGGGACGCCAGAATGTCCTGTCGCCACATGCGGCGATCAAAGAACACGGAAGCGGTGTAACGTTTGACCAGATCGGAAACGGGTTCGGAGAAGCGGCCGGACCATGCTTCCTGGGGTGCTGGAGACGCCGGATGTTTCGGTTCTGTCATAATCGGGCTGCCATGTCAGTTGGCAAAACAAGCAGTAAAAACACTGGAAAATCAAAGGTGACGGGCAATTGAATCAGGCACGAAGTATAAGGGAAAACCTTCCGCTCGCTGGTTTGCCGGACTTTCGGAACCTGGGTATCTGGTTGCGCGTGCTGCTGGCGGTGAATTGCGGAGCCCTGCTGGGAACGCTGGCGGCCAATCGTGAGTGGCGGTTTTTTCTTGCCGAGTTTCTTGAGTTGGCCGCGCTGGTCGAGCCGGTGACTCTCGCCAGCCTGGCTCTGCTTAGCCTGGTGAGCAGCGGATTTGTGCGACTGCCGGCCGAAATGGCTGAGCGTGGCACTGGTTGTTCTTCTGGTTCTTCTGGTGACGGCCGCCGTGCGCGGCTTTTTTGCCGCGATACACCTGGTCGAGGGAAATGTCGGCGGATTCAGCCGGATCTCCTTGTGGGTGGTGATCTGCGTGACGTTGCTGCTTGCCGGATTCGAGATCAACGGACGAGCGCGCTCACCCGCGCTGGCCGAGGCACGTTTGCTCGCCTTGACGGCGCGCATCCGGCCGCATTTCCTTTTCAATGCGCTGAATGCGGTACTCGGCGTGATGCGTTCCGATCCGCGTCGCGCGGAGACGGCGCTTGAGGAACTGGCCGATCTGTTTCGCGTTCTGATGCGCGAAAACGCCGATCTGGTACCGCTGTCGGAAGAGATCTTCGTCGCGCGTCAGTACATCAATCTGGAGCGCTTGCGACTGGGCGAGCGGGTGCGCGTGGTGTGGGATATGGCGGCCTGTCCGCCGGATCCTCTGGTACCGCCGCTGATGCTGCAGCCGTTGCTGGAAAATGCCGTTTATCACGGCATCGAGCCGGCAAAGGAGCCCGGTGAAATTGTCATCCGCTTCGAATGCAAGGATTCGCGGTTGCGGGTGGAGCTCTCCAATCCGATGACCGCTGTGGAAGGTCATACGCACGGCAACCAGATGGCGCTGACCAACATTCGCGAACGCCTCATGTTGTTTTTCGACCTTGAGGCGACCATGACGACAGAAGTGAGCGCAGGCCGTTTTCGTGTTTCCATCGAGTTTCCCTATCGTCCGGCGAGTGAAAGATGACCGAAGCACTGCGCCTGCTGCTGGTCGATGACGAGGCTCCGGCGCGTGCGCGTCTGCGCGACCTGCTGGGCGATATCTCTGCTGAAGTGCCGAGCGTCGTGGTGGCCGAGGCAGCTGACGGATTCGCTGCCCTGGAACTGGCGCAGGCCGAAGACCTTGATGTCGCGTTGATCGATATTCGAATGCCCGGCATGGACGGCGTGGAGCTTGCCCGCCATCTGGCGCGGTTGCCGAATACGCCGGCGGTGATTTTCGTCACTGCCTTCGATCAATATGCCGTCCAGGCGTTTGAACTGGCGGCGCTGGACTATCTGGTCAAGCCGGTGCGCGCAGCCCGCCTGGCCGATGCGTTGCGCAAAGCGAGGCGTCGCGCCGATGATGCCGTTCGATTCGAAAAGTCGGCGCTGGCGATACGGCAAAACCTGTCCTGCCTGGAGCGCGGGCGCATCCTGCTGGTGCCCGTGGCGGAAATTCTCTTCCTCAAGGCGGAACAGAAGTACGTCACCGCGCGTACCGCAGAGCGCGAATATCTCCTCGAAGAGTCCCTGGTTCATCTTGAGGCGGAGTTCAGCGAGCGTTTCTTGCGTATCCATCGCAACTGCCTGGTGGCGCGCGCCGTGGTTACCGGCGTCGAGCGGGCGGCCGACCAAGGTGATGCGGAGGCGCACTGGCAGGTGATTCTGGACGGAACTGCGGAGCGCTTGCCGGTCAGCCGTCGGCAGTGGCCCCAGGTCAAGGCCTTGCTCAAGCTTGCGGGATAGCGAAGATCCGGGAAGAGGATTGCTGCGCAGGGTCAGGCCGGTTCAGACGGGCGGTCATGACGTTGTTTCGTTGACGTCGGCAGATGCGCCGCCTAACATCGCTCCTTTGCCGCAACACTTGATATCCGCCGTGAATTTCGCCAACTTGTACGCTTCGATTGACACCGATATGAGCGCGGTGGACGCGGTCGTTCGGGCGCGCCTGCATTCGGAGGTCGTCCTGGTTCGCCAGGTCGCTGAGTACATCATCTCGGCGGGTGGCAAGCGCATGCGCCCTGCTC
>JAPLRA010000176.1:0-5460 GCA_026399445.1 Sulfuritalea sp. | reverse complement strand
TCACGAGTTGGCTGCGGTGGTCGAGTTCATCCATACCGCCACGCTGCTGCACGACGATGTCGTCGACGAATCGTCACTGCGGCGTGGGCGCGATACCGCCAATGCGGTGTTCGGCAATCCGGCCAGCGTGCTGGTCGGCGACTTTCTCTATTCGCGCGCTTTCCAGATAATGGTCGGCGTCGGCAGCATGCGGGTGATGCAGGTGCTGGCCGATGCGACCAATGTGATCGCCGAGGGAGAAGTGCTGCAACTGATGAATTGCCGCAATGCCGACATCGAGGTGGATGCCTATCTGCGGGTGATCCGCTACAAGACCGCCAAACTGTTCGAGGCGGCCGGACGACTTGGCGCCATTCTCGGCGAGGCAGGCCCGGAAATAGAGGAAGCCATGGCGGCCTATGGCATGCACATCGGCACCGCGTTCCAGTTGATCGACGACGTGCTCGACTACTCGGGGCAGGAGGCAGAAACCGGGAAGCACCTCGGCGACGATCTGGCCGAAGGCAAACCGACACTGCCCCTGATCCACGTCATTCAGCATGGCAACCCGCAACAAGCCGCTTTGGTGCGCGGCGCCATTGAAAATGCGAGCAGTGACAGCTTTGCCGAAGTGCTGGCGGCAGTGCGTTCAAGTGGCGCGCTTGATGTCGCGCGCCGTCACGGCGTCGCCGAGGCAGAGATGGCCAAGGCCGCGTTGGCGCCACTGCCGGATTCAAAGTTCAGGGAAACGCTGCTACAATTGGCAGACTTTGCAGTGCAACGAAGTTTTTGACCACTGCGATGTTTGCAAGGATGATCTCTCGGGCTGTATTGCTCAGCCTGTTCCCGCAATGTCCATCCTTGCCACCAACTTGCCATCGGGGCGTAGCTCAGCCTGGTAGAGTACTGCGTTCGGGACGCAGGAGTCGGAGGTTCGAATCCTCTCGCCCCGACCAACTTGCTGCGGTGGACTGACGACCGTGGCGAAATTTCTCCTGTTTATTGCCGTGCTTGCCGTGATCTATGCGCTGGTGCGTGCTTCCAATCGACGTACCAAGCCGCCGCCTGCTGCGCGAGGCCCTGAATCAATGGCTCAGTGCGCCCACTGCGGCGTGCATTTCCCCGGCGCCGAATCGGTGAGTGAGGGCGAACGCGACTACTGTTGCGAAGAACATCGCCGGCTGGGAGTTCGCTCTTGAGCGTGCCGATTTCGGGGGCGGAGGAGACCGACGCCATCGAGTCCTTCTGGCGTTCGTTGCGCTTTTTCTCGATCTACCGTTTGTCGATCGCCCTGTTGTTTCTGGGTGCGGCTCTGGTGTTCGGCGACACGGTGAGTCTCGGCACCCAGGATTCGCGCCTGTTCGATCGCGTTGCTGCGGTCTATCTTCTGCTGGCAATCGGGTTTCTCGTTGCATTGCTGCGCAGACCGCGCCGCTTCAGCCTCCAGCTTTCGGTGCAGGTCGCGGTCGACATCGCCGCCTTGACGCTGATGATGTATGCCAGTGGCGGACAGAAGAGCGGGATCGCCATCCTGCTGCTGGTGGTTGTGGCCGGTGCGGCGCTGGTCGGGCAGGGTCGGATGACGCTGTTTTATGCCGCGCTGGCCTCGGTGGCGATGCTGCTCGAGGAAAGCTGGCGTGCGCTGACGCGGGAAGCGGACGCCGCCGACTTCGTGCGCACGGGAATCATCAGCATCGCCTTCTTCGGCACGGCGATCATTGCCCGATTGCTGGCACAGAGATTGGTGGCCAACGAGACGCTGGCACGGGAACGCGGGCGGGAACTCAACGATCAGTTGCGGATCAGCGAGCGGATCATTCGTGACATGGAGGACGGCGTTCTGGTGGTGGATGGCGAGGGGCGGGTGCGGCTGCTCAACCCGCGTGCCGAGACGTTGCTGGACGTGCGGGTCGCCGATGGCGCGGAACTGGAGACGTTTTCCCCCGGCTTGGCTGAGCGTTACCGGACCTGGAGCGCTCAGCCCCTCGAAATGGTGGAAATGCTGCGTCAGGAAAGTGGCCGCTTGTTGCGTGTGCGCTATTTGCCTTCTGCCGAGTCCGGAGGGCAGTCGCTGATTTACCTGGAAGACATGGAGCGCATACAGTCACAGGCACAGCAATTGAAGCTGGCTGCCCTTGGACGACTTACGGCCAACATGGCGCATGAGATCCGCAATCCGCTGGCGGCGATCAGCCATGCGGCGGAATTGCTCGCCGAAGAGGATACCGATCCCCTGCGTCAGCGTCTGGCCCGCATCATTCATGACAATACCCGTCGTCTCAATCGGCTCGTGACCGAGGTACTGGAACTCGGGCGCCGTGATCGCGCGCAGCCGGAGCCCTTGCGCTGGCGGGTCTTCCTTTCCGGATTTCTGGAAGAGCTGTCCTTGCACGACGCTTCGGCAAGCAAGCGGGTACAGGTCGGCGACGGCGATGTCGAGCTGCGTTTTGATCGGGGCCACCTCTATCGGGTCCTGTGGAATCTGCTGGGGAATGCACTGCGCCATGCCAGCTCGGCTGAAGGTGCCGTGCGCTTGGAGGCGAGGGTGGCTGCCAAGGCGAATTGCGTGGAATTGCATATCATTGACGACGGGCCCGGCGTTGATGAGGCACAGCGCAACCAGGTCTTTGAGCCTTTCTTTACAACGCACGGCGCCGGCACCGGCTTGGGTCTCTATATCGCGCGGGAGCTGTGCGAAGCCAGCGGCGCCCGGCTCGAACTGCTGGATGAGGAGCCGGGCGCCCATTTCCGGATTACCGCCGAGGGACTTGCATGTCGCTAAAAAATGAACGTCGCCCTCGTGGTCGCGGCGAACCCAAACGGGTTCTGGTCGTCGACGACGAGGCGGACATCCGTGAGTTGCTCGACCTTACCCTTGCGCGCATGGGGCTTCAGGCCGACTGCGTCGGGTCTCTCGCCGAAGCGCGCCGCATGCTCGCCGGTCAGCGTTACCAGTTATGCCTGACGGACATGCGCCTGCCGGACGGCGAAGGTCTGGAGCTGGTGCGCCACATTGCCGACACCGTGCCCGATTTGCCGGTGGCAGTGATCACGGCCCATGGCAGTGCCGAGAACGCGGTGTCTGCGCTCAAGGCCGGTGCGTTCGACTACATCGCCAAACCCGTGTCGCTGGATCAGCTGCGGGGAATGGTCAAGTCCGCGCTGGAATTGCCCGGACCGGAGTCGGGTGGTGACATGGGCAGCGCGGGTGGACTGCTTGGCGAGTCGACTGCGATTGAGCAGGTGCGCGGGCTGATCGATCGTGTGGCGCGAAGTCAGGCCCCGGTTCATATTTCGGGCGAGTCCGGGAGCGGCAAGGAGCTCGCCGCGCGACTGATCCACACTTTGGGCGCTCGCCGCGACCGTACCTTCGTCCCGGTCAACTGCGGCGCAATTCCCGAGAACCTGATGGAGAGCGAGTTCTTCGGTTATCGCAAGGGGGCATTTACCGGCGCCAGCGAGGACCGCGGGGGCTTCTTTCAGGTGGCCGATGGCGGCACCCTGTTTCTCGACGAGGTGGCGGAACTGCCGCTGACGATGCAGGTCAAGCTGTTGCGCGCGATTCAGGAGAAGCGGGTGCGCAAGGTTGGCGCCACTGGCGAGGAAGCCGTCGACGTGCGAGTGATCTGCGCCACGCATCAGGACCTCAAGGTGCTCGTCGAGCAGGGGCGGTTCAGGCAGGATCTGTTCTATCGCCTCAACGTCATCGAGTTGAGGATGCCGGCCTTGCGGGAGTGCCGCGAAGACATTCCGATGCTGGCACGGCACATTCTCGACCGGTTGGCACGGGCTGCCGCGTCATGGAGCGTGCGCTGGCTTTGATGGCTGGCGATCGCATAGACGTGGCCGATCTGAATCTGGTGCCCTTCCAGCTGGCGGGCACCGCGGCCACCACGGTCGGCGGCTCTCTTCAGGATCATCTGGACCAGGTGGAGCGTCAGTCCATTCTTGATGCGCTGAAGCAGTCGAACGGCAATCGCACTGCCGCGGCAAGACTGTTGGGCGTCACCTTTCGATCCTTGCGCTATCGAATGGTGCGATTGGGAATGAACGAGTGAGGCAGGCGCAGGACACGGTGGACGACGAAGGCTGGTTGTCTGCTGCGCGGCGCGTGCCTTCGCCAAATTGCGACGAGCGACCTGCCGACGAGTCGGTTCGATTGATCGTCATTCACGCCATCAGCCTGCCACCCGACGAATTCGGCGGCCCGGAGATCGTCCAGCTATTTACCAATTGCCTTGATCCGGAGGCGCACCCTTATTTCAGGGAGATCGAGGGTCTGCGGGTTTCCGCCCATTTCCTGGTCCGTCGCGACGGAGAGTTGATCCAGTTTGTTCCCTGCTCCCGGCGCGCTTGGCACGCGGGCGTTTCCAGCTGGATGGGCGAGGAGAGCTGCAACAACTTTTCCATCGGTATCGAGCTCGAGGGCTGCGACCAGCTTGCATTCGAGGATGCTCAATATGGGACGCTCAATCGCCTGCTGGCCAAGTTGTGTGAGCGTTACATGATTGAAGATGTGGTCGGTCATAGTGATATCGCACCGGGTCGCAAGACGGATCCTGGCCCATGCTTCGATTGGCATCGAGTGCGCGACGCAAGCAGATGAGTGTCGCAATGGCGCAACGCTTTTTTTTGCGTCTACATCAGAAATCACTTGCAGTCAAAAAAATCAACCACTACAATTAGTGTCAGATCGTTGTTGACCTACTAGATATAGTAGGTCGTTGTACAGAGGGGACGATACAGGTTGCAGCGTCCCGATCATCACCGGCTTCATGGCGACAAAGACGGGAGATCTGAATGCAGGAAGTTTTGGGCGATTTTTACACCGACCGCAACGGGGTTGCCCAACTGTCTTCTATCGCTATGGCAACGAATCAGCGCCCGCATTCATTTCACCGCAACTCATTCACTCCGCAAATTCCGACGACAGTCCGCGGCGCCGACGCGCTGAACCGGCTCGCGTCAAGGCGCCGTCGGCCTGTCCGCGCCAACCCGCGCCAGACGGGCGTCGCGCAGGATCGTGATTTTCAAAATATGTTATTTGGTTGTTTGTGCGTTTGTCATTCGCGGTTTCAAAACGAAGTGATAGGCGGATAAACGTGAGGAATTCGTCGCTTTCGATCGCATCGGAGCGTTGGATAATCCGTGCTAACCCAGACGGGTTTCAGTAGAAGTAGTGGTGGTTCTTTCCTGTTAATTAGTTAAGGAGGTTCAACATGGCGATTGCTAAGAAAGCCAAGAAGCCGGCCGCAAAGAAGGCTGCGGCTACGCCCGCCGCTAAGAAGTCTGCGGCCCCGAAGAAGCCAGCTGTTAAAAAGCCGGCTGTAAAGAAGGCGGCTGCCAAGCCCGCTGCGAAGAAGCCCGCTGCCAAGAAACCGGCCGCGAAGAAGCCCGCTGCGAAGAAGGCTGTTGCCAAGAAGCCGGCTGCTAAGAAGCCAGCTGCCAAGAAGGCTGCACCGAAGAAGGCTGCTGCAAAGA
>JAPLRA010000151.1:4789-7127 GCA_026399445.1 Sulfuritalea sp. | reverse complement strand
GTTATCGCGCAGAACGAAAACGACGAGCGCATGAGCTTCCTGCCCTTGTGCCATGTTGCCGAGCGCACCGGGGGCGCTTATTACTCGATATACACCGGCACCAAACTTAACTTTGTCGAAAACCCCGAGACGATTCCGGAAAACGTGCGCGAAATCGCGCCGACGGTGTTTGTCGCCGTACCGCGCGTCTGGGAAAAGTTTTACTCGGGCGTCAGCATTGCACTCAAGGAATCCAACGCCTTTGAGCGCTGGGCCTACAAGCTGGCGATCGGCATCGGCCTCGAGCGGGTGAAGCGCTACGAGGCACGCCAGCCCGACAGCGGCGCGCTGCAATTTGCCCATTGGCTGGCCCGCGTGCTGGTGCTGACCAACGTCAGGAAGATGATCGGCATCCATCGCAGTCGCATGCTGATTACCGGCGCCGCGCCGATTTCGCCCGACCTGGTGCGCTGGTACATGGCCCTCGGGGTGCCGATGCTGGAAGTCTGGGGCATGACGGAAACCGGGGGCGGATCGACCGCGATGCCGATCGAGCGGATCAAGCCGGGTTCGATCGGTGTACCGGGCAAGCTCAACGAGGTCAGATTGTCGGCCGAAGGCGAGATCCAGGTACGCGGCCCCAACGTCTTCATGGGTTACCTCAACCAGCCGGAGAAAACCGCCGAGACCATCGATGCCGAGGGCTGGCTGCATACCGGCGACGTCGGCACGGTAGACGACGAAGGCTTCTATCGCATTTCCGATCGCCTCAAGGACATCATCATCACCGCCGGCGGCAAGAACATCACGCCCTCGGAACTGGAAAACCAGATCAAGTTCTCGCCCTATGTCACCGATGCCGTGGTGATCGGCGACAAGCGTCCCTACCTGGTCTGCCTGATCATGATCGATCAGGAGAATGTCGAGAAGTTCGCCCAGGATAACGACGTTCCCTTCTCCAACTACCTCAGCCTGACCCGCGCCGCGGAAGTGCAGAAGCTGATCGAGGGCGAGATCGAGCGGGTTAACAAGCAGTTCGCCCGGGTCGAGCAGATCAAGAAGTTCCGCCTGACGAGGAGTTGACCCCGACCATGAAATTGAAGCGTAAGCTAGTCAGTCAGAAATATGCCGAGTTGATCGAGTCGATGTATCGCGACTAGGTTGATTACGGCTTTCGTTTTAACCGGCAAACGGAGGAGAGCGCAATGAAGAGAACCACCAAACTGGCTGCGGCATTGTTCGCGGTCGCAGGAGTCGGCGCTGGCGCCACGGCGATGGCCGCCGAGCAGATGGGCGTCACCAAGAATGAAATCGTCGTCGGCACCATCCAGGATCTGTCGGGCCCGCTGGCCGGCTTCGGCAAGGCGCTGCGCTACGGCATGCAGATGCGGGTCGACGAGGTCAACGAGCAGGGCGGCATCAATGGCCGCAAGCTCAAGTTCATCGCCGAGGATTCCGGCTACGATCCCAAGAAAGGTTTGCTCGCGGCCCAGAAAATGGTGCAGCAGGACAAGCTCTTCGCCATGGTCGGCACCATCGGCACGGCGGTCAATCTGGCGACCTTCCCGACCCTGTTCGACAAGGGCGTGATGAACCTCTTCCCGCTGACGGCCGCACGTGAAATGTACGAGCCGCTGCACAAGCTGAAGTTTTCCTTCGCTGCGCCCTACTACACCCAGATTCGCATGGGTGTGAAATGGTTGGTCAAGGAACGCGGCGCAAAGAAGTTCTGCGTTATCTACCAGGATGACGATTTCGGTACCGAAGTCCTGAAGGGTGCGGAAGACGGCCTCAAGGACATCAACATGACCTTCGCCGAGAAGACTTCCTTCAAGCGCGGCGCCACGGATTTCTCGGCGCAAGTTGCCAAAATGAAAGCGGCGGACTGCGACACCGTCGTACTCGGCACCATCATCCGCGAGACCATCGGCACCATCGGCACGGCACGCAAGCTGGGCTGGAATCCGAACTTCATCGGTTCCTCGGCGGCCTATACCGACCTGATCCACAAGCTGGGTGGCAAGGCGATGGACGGTCTCTATGCCATGCACCAGGTGGCCGTGCCCTATGCCGACGATTCCTCGAAGAATGTGCGTGACTGGTTCGGTGCCTACAAGGCCAAATTCAATGAAGAGCCCGGCCTGTTCTCGGCTTACGGCTATGTCGCCATGGACATGTTCGTGCAGACGGCGAAGAAGACCGGCACCAACCTGACCACTGACAACTACATCAAGGTGCTTGAGAGCACCACCTTCTCGCGCGACATGTTCGGCAGCCCCGAATACAAGTTCGGTCCGAAGCAGCATCTGGGCAACGAGAAGTCCAAGGTCGGCCAGATCCAGAACGGGCGCTGGGTTGC
>JAPLRA010000151.1:0-4754 GCA_026399445.1 Sulfuritalea sp. | reverse complement strand
ATCCAGATCTGGATGCCCGTTTTCTTTGTGCCGTGACCTGGGCGGCCGGACTACGTGAGCGAGAATGCCATGCCCGATACCATTGACGAACTGCTGACGCGCATTCGAACCCTGCAGGACGAACTTGAAGAAGAGTATCGCAATGCACGCGATGACTTCGGGCTGAAGCGGGCGCAACTCGCCGAAGAGTTCCTGCGCCAGCAGCGGCGCTACAAGCTCGGTCTGTTCGGTTTTCTGAGCCGCACGCGGCCGCTGGTGGCGCTGACCGCGCCGCTGATTTACGCCGGCTGGATTCCTTTTCTGCTGATGGATCTGTTCGTCACGCTCTACCAGGGCATCTGTTTTCCGATCTACCGCATTCCCAAGGTGCGCCGCGCGGACTATCTGGTGTTCGACCGGGCCGATCTGCCCTACCTGAACATCATCGAAAAATTCAACTGTTTCTATTGCTCATACGGCAACGGCGTCGCCGCGTACACTCGTGAAGTGGCGGCACGTACCGAGCAGTACTGGTGTCCGATCAAGCATGCGCGAAGAATCCATGCCGCGCATGGGAGATACCCGCAGTTTTTCGAACATGGCGACGCCGAGGCGTTCCGCCTCGGGATGGAACGATTGCGCCAGCAGTATGGTGATGTTGCGCGGAAGCAATCCTGACGGGATACGCTCGAGGAGTCCGACGGACCCTATCTGCATTTCATGATTTCGGCATCGGTCATGACCGACTTGATCACGCAGCCCCGTTCAGCTTGCGCTTGCTGGCGCGATTGCTCCTTTTTCTTTTTTTCCTGAGCCAGGCGCAGCGCCTCCTGCTTTCGATCTTCCTCGGCCTGCTCGGCCAACTGCGCTGTTTCCAGGCGTTTGCGTTCCTCCTCGGCCTTTCGCTTTTCGTCGGCGATTCTCGCCAGTTCCACCTGCTTCCCCTGCTTGTCTGCCTGTTTTTGCTGGTCTTCGTCCGATGTCTTGGCCGCCGCCGAGCCCGCCACTGATCCCGCCGCTGCGCCGACTGCGGCGCCTGTCGCTACGGCTGCCGCCGAAGAGCCACTCGCCGAAGACGAGCTTCCTCCCGAGGAGAGATTGACGCTGACGCCTTTGCTGGCCGAAGCGGCAGACGTTTCCTTGTCGGCAGTCTTGGCGGCCGTGGAAGCAGAGCTTGAAACAGATTTCGATGACGACGACGAAGAACGGCTGCCGCCGCGACCGGCGTCGCTAGTGCTGGAAAGGGTGATCAGCAGTGCTGCGATCACGCTATGGATTGCGGGTCTGACCTTCATGGATTCTCCGCCAACAATGGCTTTGGATCGAAGACTAGCCTGATCGTGGCGCCGATTCAAGCCTTTGTCGTGACATGGGCTTCAATGGGTACTTATGGTGCAGGCATGTTCTGCGTCATCCAGCGGCTCGAACCAGGCCAGCTGTTTCTCCAGCACTTCGAGGGTCGCCTCCGACGCGTCGCCGCTGCGCGCTACGAGGCGGCGGCGCAACTCCTCTGCCGGGGCCTCTGTGGCGAGGATGGCGAAGCCGATACCCAACTCCGCCGCCAGCGCGCGAAAAGTCGCGCGTTCCTCACGCCGCAAAAAGGCCGCATCGACGATCACCGGCCAGCCGGCGGCGAGCAGATCGCGGGCAAGTTCCAGCAGCCGCGCATAGGTACGCGTCGTCGCCTCGGCCGTGTAGATGCCGTCGTCGAGGGCTGATCCGCTGTTTTGCTGCGGCGCCAGTCCGAACAGGCGTTTGCGTTCGACGTCGGAGCGCAGCCGCACGATATTCCCGGCACCCTCAAGCGTCTGATCCAGCACGCGCGCCGAACTGGCGGTGGTCTTTCCCGAACCGGACAGGCCGCAGGTGATGACAAGAGTCGGCGGTGGCGGGGCGGCGATCTGCCACGCCAGTTGCAGATAGACGCGAGCCGAGTCGAGGTCGGCCTGCCTTTGGCCCGCATCTTCCTGCCCGGCGCGCAGGGCGGCGATCTTGGCGCGCACCACGGCGCGGTACACGGCATAAAAGCGCAGCACGGCCAGCGCCTGAAAATCACCGCTGCACTCCAGCCAGGCGTTAAGAAACCATGCAGCAAGGCCCGGCTGGCGGTGGTCGAGCAGGTCGATCCAGACAAAGGCGATTTCACTGGCGGGATCGTTCCAGCGGAAATCCTCGTTGAATTCGATGCAGTCGAAGGGGGTTACCTGGCCATCGATCAGCACCAGGTTGGCCAGATGCAGGTCACCATGCCCTTCGCGCACATAACCGCCGGCCTTGCGCGCGGCGAAGTCGGCGGCGCGACGCGCGAACTCCTCTTCGGTCCAGTGCGCCAGCTGCTCCACCTGCGCTTGATCCGCCTGTGGCAAGAGTTGGCGCAGCTCGACAAAATTTTCCCGAGCCGCCGCTAGCACCTGGTCTGGCGCGCCAAAGCGCGTGTCGGGGGCGGCCACGGCGGCCGCCTGCCAGAAGACCTTGAGCGTAGCGGCAAGTTGGGAAAGATGAGCGGGCTGCAAGTCGCCGCGTGCGGCGACGCGATCAAGGCGACCGCTCTCGTCGAAGCGGCGCATGCGCACTGCCCATTCGATGGCCGGCGTTGCACCCAGTTGTGGTTGCCCGGGGGTACCCCCGATGGGTAGCACATCAAGATAGAGCTCTGGGGCGAGCCGGTGGTTGAGCACCAGTTCGGCACGGCAAAACGCTTCGCGGCGTGCCAGCGTGCCGTAATCGAGGAAGGGGAGGGTGATCGTCTTCTTGATCTTGTAGGCGAAATCGCCGGCCAGAAGCAGCCAGGAGGCATGCGTCTCGATCACTTCGACGCGGTCGACCACATGCGGATAGCGACGTGGATCGAGCAGGGCGTCAATCAGGGGTGGCAGGGCGGTGGACATGATCGTTCATTATCACCCTCCGTCGGCGCGATGAAACCGGGCGTGAGCCGCACCTTCAGGGGGACGCCAAGCGACGAGCGCACGGTCGTGATAGTCTCCCTGGCGCTGACCGTGAGCCTGGATGCAGTCACTGACGGGCTCCCTGAGGCCGTCACCCGGCAGTCAAAACCACTATTTCGCCATGACCCTGACCGAACTCCGTTACATCGTCGCCTTGGCTCGCGAGCGCCACTTCGGGCGCGCGGCGGACAAGTGCAATGTCTCGCAGCCTACGCTCTCGGTGGCCGTGAAAAAGCTCGAGGAAGAACTCGGCGTCGCCTTGTTCGAGCGCAGTTCGGGCGATGTCCGCGCCACCCCGATCGGAGCCCAAGTCGTGGCCCAGGCCGAACGGGCCCTGGCGGAGGCCGCGCGCGTGGCCGAAGTTGCCGCCGCGGGCAAGGATCCGCTGGCCGGCCCCTTGCGCCTCGGCGTGATCTACACCATCGGCCCGTGGCTGCTGCCGGCCCTGGTGCCCCGCGTCAAGGCCCTGGCACCGCAGATGCCCCTGTTCATCGCCGAGGGCTACACTGAAAACCTGCTGGAACGCTTGAAGTCCTCCGAACTCGACGTCCTGGTGCTGGCCCTGCCTATCGTGGAACCGGGCCTCGTGGTCCAGCCGGTCTATGACGAAGCCTTCCGCACCCTGGTGCCGGCTTCCCACCCGTGGGCCAAACTCAAGTCGCTGCGGCCCGAGCAACTGCTCGACGAACCCTTGCTGATGCTGGGTGCGGGCAATTGCTTCCGCGATCAGGTGCTCGACCTGTGCACCCGCGCCAGTCGCGGCGAATCGCCGCAGGTGCTGGAAGGCAGCTCGCTGGAAACCATCCGCCATATGGTCGCCTCGGGCGTCGGTGTGACGGTGATGCCCTCCAGCAGCGTCGATGGAATTCCCGACGACGATCCCTTGCTGCGCGTCAAATGCTTTGTCGAACCGACGCCGACGCGGCGCGTAGGTCTCGTGTGGCGCTCCAGTTTTCCGCGGCACAAGGCCATCGACGTGATGCGCCAGGCGCTGCTCGACTGTCATCTGCCCGGCACGCGCACCGCAACATGACCCAATAGTCCCTGACTATGGCCTCGGTCGAAAAATACAATTGGCTCTAATCGGATCGCTCGGCTAAAGTTCAATCAGGTCGAAGCGTGATTGATCCACAAGACAACAACGCCGTGACTTGGCGCCGCGTGACGGCGCGATGCCTATCCATCCAACGCAGAGGAGTATCACTATGCAACTCAAGGGATCCAAAACCGAAGGCAACCTGAAAGCCGCATTTGCCGGCGAATCCCAGGCCAACCGCCGCTACCTGTATTTCGCGAACAAGGCCGACATCGAGGGCTTCAACGACGTTTCCGCCGTGTTCCGTTCCACCGCCGAAGGTGAAACCGGCCACGCCCACGGTCACCTCGAGTACCTCGAATCCTGCGGCGATCCGGCGACCGGCCTGCCGTTCGGCGACACCGCCGCCAACCTGAAGACCTCCATTGCCGGCGAGACGCACGAGTACACCGACATGTACCCGGGGATGGCCAAGACCGCGCGCGACGAAGGCTTCGACGAGATCGCCGACTGGTTCGAGACGCTGGGCAAAGCCGAGCGCTCGCACGCCAACAAGTTCCAGCGCACGCTGGACAGCCTGAGCGGCTGATTTTTAACCGGCGGCGCGTGGTTCGACAGGCTCACCATGACCGGCCCCGATTGGGGTCCGTTCATCCTGAGCTTGTCGAAGGACGTGTCGCCGGCACCGACTTTTGAAACAGCAGGAACGGACATCCCATGCGCGAAGGCAATCTCCAGGCTCCGACCCGTCATCCGATCGACTGGAAGAATCCCGATTTCTACAACGAAGC
>JAPLRA010000437.1:8610-10381 GCA_026399445.1 Sulfuritalea sp. | reverse complement strand
TGAGGGCTCTCACACAGGGTAGCGACCGATGAAGAAGGCGGACTTCTGGAAGAGTGACTGGTTCTTCGGTGTTGTGGTCAGCGTTGTCGTGCTCATTCTGGGTAATGGCGATCTGCTGCAAGGTCTCGAACGCAAGGCCTATGACATGGGCGTGGCCGCCGCTTCCCGCGCGCCTTCGGACAAAGTTGCCGTTATCGCGATCGACAAGCCCAGTCTCGACAACATCGGCCGCTGGCCGTGGTCGCGAGAGATCATGGCCGACATGGTGGACAAACTGGCGGCCGCCAAAGCCAAGGTGATTGCCACCACGGTGTTCTACTCCGAGCCGCAGCGCGATCAGGGGCTGGTGTATATCAACAAACTGATCGAGACCTGCGGCGTCACACTGCCTTCCGTAGTTGCCGTTGCGGCATCTCCAGGAGCGGGTGAGGCCGTTGCGGTTCCCGCGCCGGCACCCGTCGCGGCGGCTTCCTCCTGCCCGCAGATCGAGTCGATACTGTTTGAGGCCGACCAGAAACTGAATACCGACCGCCGTCTCGCGGATGCGTTTGCCAAGGCGGGCAATGTCGCATTGCCGATGCTGTTCGTGCTGGGTGAACCGCGCGGACGGCCGGACAAGGATCTGCCCGATTTCGTCAAGAAGAACGCGGTGAAGCTGGCCGGTGCGGCAGAAGCGCCGCCCTATCCTGCCTTGGGTGTTGATGCCGGCGTGATAGAGCCGCTGGGCAAAGTGGCGACTGCGATCGGACACTTGAACGTGACGCCGGATGTGGATGGTGCGATTCGCACCGAGCCCTTGGTGTTGTCCTATTTCGACCAGGCCTATCCCTCTTTGTCCCTGCTGGTGGCGGCGAAGAGCCACAACCTGACGGTGGCTGACATTCAGGTGGCCGCCGGCAGTTCGGTCAAACTGGGCAAGCTCAAGATCGGCACCGACGCCGATACACGGATGCTGACCTTCTATTACAAGGATCGCGAAGGCGGCCTTCCGGCCTTCCAGGTCGATTCCTTCTTTGACGTCAAGAGCGGCAAGATTCCTTACGACAAGTATCGCGACAAGATCGTCCTGATCGGGCCGACGTCATCTTCCGTCGGCAGCGTGTTCGTCACTCCGATCAGCCCGGCCATGCCGGCCGTATTGATGCAGGCGCATGCAGTATCCAGCCTGTTGTCGGAACACTTCTTCGTTGCGCCGACTTGGGGTTTCTGGGTCGAAAAGCTGGTATTCCTGCTGATCGCCGGCTACCTCATCGGGCTGTTGCCCAGGATCAAGGCCGGCATGGCCGCCGGAATTACCGCAGGCCTGCTGGCCGCATTGATTGCCATCCACTTCGCCTTGATGACCACGCAATTGATGTGGCTGCAGTTGATGGTGCCCGCGGCGCTGTTGCTGGTCGGCCATTTGCTGCTGACCACCAAACGCTTCCTGGTTTCCGAGCGCGGCAAGGAAAAATCCGATGCTGATTCTGCGGAGTCGAACCGCATGCTGGGTCTCGCCTTCCAGGGCCAGGGCCAGCTTGACATGGCCTTCGACAAGTTCCGCAAGTGCCCGATGGATGACGCCTTGATGGAGAACATGTACAACCTGGCGCTGGATTTCGAGCGCAAGCGCCAGTTCAACAAGGCGGAAGCGGCATTTCGCTACATCTTCGATTACAACCCGAAGTTCCGCGACATCGAATCCCGCGTGAATCGCGCCAAGCAGTTGTCGGAAACAGTGATTCTCGGCGGCGGTGGTGGTGGGCGCAGCAACGCCAGCCTGATCGATACC
>JAPLRA010000437.1:0-8603 GCA_026399445.1 Sulfuritalea sp. | reverse complement strand
GGAAACAGTGATTCTCGGCGGCGGTGGTGGTGGGCGCAGCAACGCCAGCCTGATCGATACCGCGGGCAACGTGGAAAAGCCGATGCTGGGTCGCTACGAGATCGAGAAGGAACTGGGCAAGGGGGCGATGGGCGTCGTCTATCTCGGACGCGATCCCAAGATCAACCGCATTGTGGCCATCAAGACCATGGCGCTGTCGCAGGAGTTCTAAGCTGACGAACTGGTCGAGGTCAAAGAACGCTTCTTCCGCGAGGCCGAAACCGCAGGCCGGCTCAACCACCCCAACATTGTCACCATGTTCGATGCCGGCGAGGAGCACGACCTGGCCTACATCGCGATGGAGTTCCTCAAGGGCAAGGATCTTGTGCCCTACTCCAAGCCGGGCAACCTGCTGCCGCTACCGCGCGTAATGAGCATCGTCGCGCGCGTGGCCGATGCACTGTCCTACGCGCACGAAAATCATGTCGTGCATCGTGACGTCAAGCCGGCCAACATCATGTACGAGCCGGAGTCCGACCAGGTCAAGGTGACCGACTTCGGCATCGCGCGCATTACCGACTCGTCGAAGACCAAGACCGGCATGGTGCTGGGCACACCGAGCTTCATGTCGCCCGAGCAATTGGCGGGCAAGAAGATCGACGGCCGCTCCGACCTTTTCTCGCTGGGCGTGATGCTGTACCAGATGTCCTGCGGCAAGCTGCCCTTCGAGGGCGATTCGATGGCGCAACTGATGTTCCGTATTGCCAACGAGCCGCATCCGGACATTCGTGGCGTCAACCCCGATTTGCCGGATTGCCTGATAGCGATTATCGACCGGGCAATGACCAAGGACCCGGACGCGCGCTACCAGACCGGCGCCGAGTTTGCCAAGGACATTCGCACCTGCGCGACGATGACCGGCACCGCCGGCACCGGCGATTCCGGCGTTGATATCAGCTTCTGAAGGCCGAGCCATGGACATGAATTCTGTTCTCCAGATCATCACCCGCAGCGATCCCGGTATGGTGCGTTCGAACAATGAAGACGCCGTCATGGCCAATCCTGTACGCGGGTTTGCCGTGCTGGCCGATGGCATGGGGGGATACAACGCGGGCGAAGTGGCAAGCGGCATGGCAACTGCGCTGCTCGGCACCGAGTTGGAAAAGGCCTTTGTCGAGCGTGAGCCGAGCAGTGTCGATGCTTCCGGCAAGTCCTGGGCGCACGTTACGCTGGAAGCCGAGATGGCCCGGGTCAACGGCGCCATCTATCAGGCCGCACAGAGCCAGCCGCAGTACTCTGGAATGGGTACGACGCTGGTGGTCGGGGTCTTTCACGACAACAAGGTGACGGTTGCCCATATCGGCGACTCGAGGTTGTACCGGCTGCGCGGCGAGGATTTTCAGCAGATCACGCGCGATCATTCGCTGCTGCAGGAGCAGATCGACAGCGGCCTCATAACTCCCGAGCAGGCGCGCCATTCACAAAACAAGAACCTGGTCACCCGTGCCGTCGGCATTGATCCTGAAGTGGCGGCGGAGATACACGATCATCCGGTGCTGCCCGGCGATGTTTACCTGTTCTGTTCCGATGGCCTCAATGACATGGTTGAGGACGAGGAAATTGGCATGACTCTGGGTGCCCTTTCGGCCAACTTGGAGCTGTGTGCGATGCAGTTGATTCAGATGGCCGACGACAACGGCGGCCGTGACAATGTTTCGGTAATCCTGGTCAAGGTAACGGGGGACTATCCAGCCGCACGCGGCTGGTGGGCCCGGCTCCTGGCCTGGTTCAAGTAATGCAGCGCTCAGTGACTTCGAAGGACGAAAACAATGGCTAAGCTCATACTCAGCATGGAAACCACAATGCTCAAGGAAATTCCCTTGACCAAAGAGCGCACCACGATCGGTCGCAAGCCTCACAACGACATACAGATCGACAATCTGGCGATTTCCGGCGAGCACGCGGTGGTGATTACCATCCTCAACGATTCCTTCCTTGAAGACCTGGGCAGCACCAACGGCACGTTCGTCAATGGCCAGTCGGTCAAGAAGCACTTCTTGCAGAACGGTGACACCATCGAACTCGGCAAGTACCGGCTGAAGTTTGTCAGCGAAGTTCCGCAGCAGACCTCCAACGCGGATTTCGAAAAGACCATGATTCTTCGGCCTGGCGCGGCACACAAGCCGGCCGCCGAGCCGGTGACCGAGCCAGTCGCCCCGGCCGCCGCAACTCCCGCTGCGCCGACCGTAGCGGGAGCAGTCCCGTCCGCGGCGCCGGCGGTGCATATGTCCACTTCGCCTGGCATGGCTCCTCAGCCATCCGCGGCCAAGCCAGCGGCCGCTCCGGCGTTGCCGCTGGGGGCGATCCAGATACTCTCCGGCGGCAATGCCGGCAAGGAGATGGAGTTGACCAAAACGCTGACCACTCTGGGCAAGCCCGGGGTCCAGGTCGCGGTCATCGCACGTCGCCCGCACGGCTACTTCATCACCCATGTTGAAGGTGCGAACTTCCCGATAGTCAACGGCAAGGCCCTGGATGCCCAGGCCCACCAGCTTGCCGACCACGACGTCATCGAACTGGCAGGGACCAAGATGGAATTCTTCCTGAAGAGCTGAATCCGACGTCAAGGCAATCCCTGGAGATTTCTTGAAACAATATCTTCCCCGCTACGTACTCGGCCTGTTGATCCTTCTGGTCCTGCTCGGCCATTCGGCGCGCATTTACCAGATTCCGTTCATCAACCACATGGACGCGCTGATCTATGACGTGAAAGTGCGCCTGACCATGCCGCAAAGCGTGGATCAGCGGGTGGTGATTCTCGACATCGACGAGAAGTCGCTTGCTGAGCAGGGGCGCTGGCCGTGGGGGCGCGACAAGCTGGCAACCTTGATGAACAAGCTGTTCGATCAGTACGGGGTCAAGCTGGTGGGCTTCGACGTGGTCTTTGCCGAGCCTGACGAGAGTTCAGGCCTCAAGTCACTGGAGTCCCTGGCAAGGAAGGAACTGAAGGACGTCGCGGGGTTTCAGTCGACGCTGCGCGACTTGCGTCCGCAACTGGACCACGATGCGCGGTTTGCGGCTGCGCTGAAGAATCGGCCGATCATTCTCGGTTACTATTTTTCGAGCAAGGAAGGCGGCGTAAGTTCCGGCGCTGCTCCGGAACCGGTGTTTCCGGCGGGTACCTTCACCGGTCGCCGCATAGGATTTACGCAGTGGGTGAGCTATGGCGCCAATCTGCCGGAATTCCAGGAGGCAGCGGCGGGCGGCGGCCATTTCAACCCATTGGTCGATCTGGACGGAACCTCACGGCGCGTGCCCTTGCTGGTCGAGCACAAGGGGCAATACTACGAGTCGCTTTCGCTGGCGATGGTGCGCAATCTGCTCGGCAATCCGCCTATTACGCCGGGCTATCCGGGCAATTCGCCGGCGTCGTATGCCGCGATGGAGTGGCTCGACCTGAAAGCGACGGGCGGCGGCGTCATGCGCATTCCCGTGGACGAAAACGCGGCGACGCTGATCCCCTATCGAGGCTACCAGGGCAGTTTCCCGTACTACTCGATCACCGATGTGCTCAACGACCGCGTCCCCCAGGAAAAACTTGTCGGGCGCGTAGTCGTGGTGGGCACCACCGCACCGGGACTGATGGACTTGCGGGCCACGCCGGTGGGGGCTGCCTACCCCGGGGTCGAGATTCACGCCAATCTGATAGCAGGCATGCTGGACGGCGCGATCAAGCACAAGCCGCCTTACATACTGGGCGCCGATGTGCTGTTGGTGCTGATTGCCGGGGCAGTGATGGCCTTTCTGCTGCCCATGCTGTCGCCGTTCCGCGCCACCGTGGTCGGCGTCATTGTCTTGTTGTTGCTGCTCAGCGTGAATTTCAGTTTCTGGCATGTCTCCCATGTCGTCCTGCCATTGGCCAACGGCATGATCGCGATCGTGCTTTTGTATGCGATGAACATGTCCTGGGGCTATTTTGTCGAGTCGCGGACCAAGCGGCAGCTGACGGGCCTTTTCGGCCAGTATGTGCCGCCGGAGCTGGTGGAGGAGATGAGCCGCGACCCCGAGAACTACAGCATGGCCGGGCGCAAGGCCGAACTCACCGTGCTGTTCTCCGATATCCGCGGATTCACCACCATTTCCGAAGGGCTGGAGCCGAACGAGCTGGCCACCCTGATGAACCAGTATCTCGGCGCCATGACCCTGGTGGTGCGCAAGCACCGCGGCACGCTCGACAAATATATCGGCGACGCCATCATGGCCTTCTGGGGCGCCCCGGTCGACGATCCGGAGCACGCTAAGAACGCCGTTCGCACCGGGCTGGAAATGCATGTCGCGCTGCACGAGCTGAACAAGGATCTGGTGGCGCGCGGCTGGCCCGAACTCAAGATCGGTGTCGGCGTGAACACCGGGCCGATGACCGTCGGCGACATGGGCTCGCCGGTGCGCCAGTCGTATACCGTGATGGGCGACGCAGTTAATCTCGGCTCGCGTCTTGAGGGTATCACCAAGCAGTACGGGGTCGGCTTCATCGTTGGCGAGAGCACGCGCGAATTGTTGAAGAAGGAATTTGTCTTCCGCGAACTGGATCGCGTGCGCGTCAAGGGCAAGGAAGACCCCGTCGGCATTTATGAGCCGATCGGCGAAGAGGGCGCGGTTGCGGCCGAGGACCTGGACGAGATCAAGCTCTGGAATCAGGTCTTGCGCGCCTACCGGGCACAGGACTGGGACAAGGCGGAAGTGACGCTGATGAACCTGCAGCGTATCAAGCCGCGCTACCTTTATGATTTGTACGTCAAGCGCGTTGAACACCTGCGCAAGGAGCCGCCCGGAGAAAACTGGGACGGCGTGACCATTTTCGAGACAAAATAGCGACAATGAAGGTACGAATCCTAGGTTGCAGCGGCGGCATCGGTGGGCGACATCTGCGCACCACCTCGCTTCTGGTCGACAACGACATCCTGATTGACGCTGGAACAGGCGTTGGTGATCTGGCGATCGCCGAACTCGCGCAGATCGATCACGTCTTCATCACTCATTCGCATCTGGATCATCTGGCTTGCCTGCCGTTCATGGTTGATACGGTGGGCGACATGCGCAGTCGTCCGGTGATCGTGCATGCGACCGAGCCCACGCTCGAGATCATTCGGGCCCATGTTTTCAACTGGGCCATCTGGCCAGACTTCAGCGTGATTCCGTCGGTGGAAAAGCCCTTCTTGCGGTTTTCCCCGATAAAGGTTGGCGAGGCGATCGATCTTGATGGACGCAAGGTGATTCCTCTGCCGGCGAATCACACGGTGCCTGCAGTCGGCTATCAGCTTGATTCCGGAAACGCCAGCCTGGTGTTTACCGGCGATACCGGACCCTGTCCGGAACTGTGGAATGAGTGAAGCCCGGACAGATCGAGCTGACCATGCAGGAGATTGAAGACTGCATCGGCGAGTTCCGTCCCGGCATGTTGCAGAACAATCAGCTCTTCGAGATTTGATCATGGCTGAAACGGTGAGCGTTGAGCTGCTGGCCCGTCTGCAACCCCTGATGTCACTGGGCAGCGAAGGCTTGCGCGAACTACTGCCGCGGTGTCGGCTGCATAGCTTCGCTCGCGACGCCGATCCGTTTCAAGCCGCCGACTGGAGCGGCCAGGTAGCGTATCTCGTGCGAGGGCAGCTTTGGGCGCGTATGCCGGATGGCACTTCGCGCGTTCTGGTCGGGGGGCATGAGTTCACGGCGAGTCCGGTCGCGCGTGGCGGAAAGACACCGGTGGGGAGCAAGGCCATCACCGAGGTCGAACTGCTCAGCCTCGATGAAGATACGCTCGATATCGTGATGACCTGGAATCAACTGGCCGCTCCGAGCGAGAGCGCAAAGGAAGCTGATCAGACGGACTGGCGCATGATGTCCGGCATGTTTGCCGTGGATAACCTTACCGTCGGCACGTTCGCGTCCCTGCCCCCGGCCAACATTCAGGCCCTGCTGGCCAAGTTTCGGCGGGTTCCCGCCAAGCGCGGCGAGACCATCATCAAGCAGGGTGATCCCGGCGACTACTACTACCTGATCGAAAGCGGACGTTGCAAGGTGTCCCGGCTGGTCGCGGGATCTCCAGTGCAGTTGGCGGAGCTCAAGGAAGGCGATGCCTTCGGTGAAGATGCCCTGGTGGCCGACACCGTGCGCAACGCCACCGTGACGATGAATACGGACGGCACGCTGTTGCGCCTGTCGAAGCAGGATTTCAACCAGCTGCTGCTGGCGCCGCTGCTGCTGAAGGTGAGCGGCGACGAGGCGGCGCAACGGGTGGCTTCCGGCGCAATCTGGATCGACGTACGTTTTCCGGCCGAGTATCAGAGCGATGGCTATCCGGGCGCCCTCAACATTCCGCTCAACGACATTCGTCAAGCTTCGGCGGCGCTCGATACGGCGAAGGAATACATTGTTTATTGCCAGACGGGACGTCGCAGTTCCGCTGCCGCATTTTTGCTTTCCCAGCGCGGATTTCATGCAGTCCTGCTTGATGGCGGCATGAGGGCGCGCGCGGGTGCCATGGAGTCAGTCGAATGAGTGCCGTAGCCGCTGCACCTGCCGAGGCCGCGTCCGATGTGGACAGCCGCCTGGCTTTTTTCAAGAACCTGCAGGTTGTTACCAACAAGGTTCACGCCACATCCAACATCGACGAAATCATGTTGGAGCTGTCCGGCGAGATTTGCAACCTGTTCAATGCCGATCGCCTGACCATCTATTCCGTCGGCGAGGACAAGGCGTCCATCGTTTCCAAGATCAAGACGGGCCTTACGTCTTTCAAGGATCTGCGCCTGCCGATCGCCGACCAGAGCATTGCCGGTCATGTCGCGCTGGCCAAGAAGACCGTCAATATTCGCGACGTCTATGACGAAGGAGAGCTGAAGGCGATCAATCCATCGCTGCGCTTCCTGCAGGAAGTCGACAAGCGGACGGGATATCGGACCAAGCAGATGCTGGTGGCGCCGATCATCGATGCCCAAAGCAGCGAAATGCTGGGCGTCGTGCAGATCATCAACAACAAGGCCGGTACTCCATTCACGGCCATAGCCCAGGAAGGCGTCAAGGGGCTTTGCGAGACGTTGGCGATCGCCTTCACCCAGCGCAGCAAGCCGGCCGCCGCCGTCAAGACCAAGTACGACTACCTGGTGTCCGACGCCGTGATATCGGCCCAGGAACTGGAGCTCGCCACGCGCACTGCGCGCCGAAAGAATCTGGATATCGAAGAGGTTCTGGTCAACGAGTTTCAGGTCAAGCATCAGGCATTGGGCGAGGCATTGGGCAAGTTCTTCAATGTCCCTTACGAGTCCTTCAAGTCCGATCGCGTCAAGCCGGCCGACCTGCTGAAGAACCTCAGGCGGGAGTTTCTGGAGCAGGGCAAGTGGGCTCCCGTGGAAGAGGGCTCCGAAGGCATCATGGTGGTTTGTCTCGACCCCGAGCAGGTCAAGGGTTCGCGCATCGTCAACAACATCTTCCCTCGCGCGAAAGTCCTCTATCGGGTCACCACCAATCACGAGTACGTGCAGACGCTCGATCTGCTGTTCGGTGCTGTCGGCGTTCCCGGCTACACGGATGACAGCTCGGTCGGCGATCTATTGTCCACCCTTGACGAGGGGGATGCGGATGGCGAAGGCAGTGGCGGCGACGACATCTCCGCCGCGGCCGACAATGAACTGGTCAAGCTGGTCAACAAGATCATCGTTGACGCCTATCAGATGGGCGCCTCTGATATTCACATCGAACCGGGCCTGGGCAAGGACAAAGTGCTGATCCGCTTCCGCCGGGACGGTTCGCTGCAAAAGTACATCGAAGTCCCGGCCAGCTACCGCAACGCCATGGTGGCGCGACTCAAGATCATGTGCGATCTCGACATTGCCGAGCGCCGCAAGCCGCAGGACGGCAAGATCAAGTTCAAGAAATACGGCCCGCTTGATATCGAACTGCGGGTGGCGACGATTCCTTCCACCGGCGGCGTCGAAGACGTCGTCATGCGTATTCTTGCCGGTGGTGAGCCGATCCCGCTGGATAAACTCGGCGTGCTGCCGACCAATCTCACCAAGCTCAAGGCGACCATCTCCAAACCTTACGGACTGTTCTTTGTCTGCGGCCCGACCGGTTCCGGCAAGACCACCACGTTGCACTCCGTGCTGGGTTATCTCAATACGGTGGATACCAAGATCTGGACCGCCGAAGATCCGGTGGAAATTACCCAGAAAGGCCTGCGTCAGGTACAGGTCAACAAGAAGATAATGGACTTCCCGATGGTGATGAAGGCCTTCCTTCGTGCCGACCCGGACATCATCATGGTCGGCGAAATGCGCGATGCCGAAACCACCGGCATCGGCATCGAGGCATCGCTTACCGGCCACCTAGTGTTCGCCACGCTGCACACCAACAGCGCGCCCGAATCCATCATTCGCCTGCTCGACATGGGCATGGACCCCTTCAACTTCTCCGATGCCTTGCTTGGCATTCTGGCGCAGCGTCTGGCCAAGCGCCTGTGCAAATGCAAGGAAGCCTACACGCCGGACGACGAGGAGATCAGGCTGTTCATGAAGGAATATTGCAGCGAACTCGAAAATACCACGGCATTCAAGAAGGATATGAAGGCC
>JAPLRA010000192.1 GCA_026399445.1 Sulfuritalea sp. | reverse complement strand
CTCGATCTGCGTGAGAGCAATTCCTATATCAAGTGGGCCACCGACCAGGGCCACAGCGTGTTCGTCATCTCCTGGGTGAACCCCGATGCCAAGCTGGCGAAGAAGGGCTTCGACGATTACATGACCGAAGGCGCGCTGACTGCCATCGACGCCGTCTGCCAGCAGACCGGGGAGAAGGAACTCAACCTGATCGGCTACTGCCTTGGCGGTACGCTGCTCGGCTCGACCATGGGTTACATGGCCGCCAAAAAAGACAAGCGCATCGCCTCGGCGACCTTCTTTGTCGCCCTGCTGGACTTCTCCGTTCCCGGCGAACTCGGCGTCTTCATCGACGAAGCCCACTGCTCTACTGGAATTCCGATTCCACGCGCATGCCCTACAAGATGCACAGCTACTACCTGCGCAACATGTACCTCAACAACCGGCTGCGCGAGCCGGGCGGCATCACCCTGCTCGAAACGCCGATCGACCTGTCCAAGGTCAAGACGCCGTCATACTTCATTTCCACCATGGAAGACCACATCGCACCGTGGCGCGGCGTCTATCTCGGCTCCACCGCGCTCGGCGGCCCGGTGCGCTTCGCGCTGGGCGGTTCGGGACACATCGCCGGCATCGTCAATCCGCCGTCGGCGAACAAGTACGGCTTCTGGACCAACGACGCCAAGACGCTCCCGGCAACTCCCGATGAGTGGTTCGAAGGCGCCAAGCAGCACGAAGGCTCCTGGTGGACCGACTGGCAGAAATGGATTACCGGGCTGGACGACACCAAAGTACCGGCCCGCGATCCCGCCAAGGGAAAGCTGAAGCCGCTCGAGGACGCACCCGGCTCCTTCGTCAAGTTCCGCCTCGACACGCAGAAAAAGAAGAAGTGACCAGCGTTCCTCCGGAACGCGAAGCGGGCGCCGGGTCGCAAGACTCGACGCCCGTTTTTTTATCGACTTCGCCGAAACGGGTGGTGCTCGACACCAACGTGCTGGTCTCGCTCTACGTGTTCGCCGACAGCCGCTTCGCGCCGCTGCGGGCAAGGATCGAAAGCGGCGAATGGCAGGCCATCACCAATGACGCCTGCCTCGGCGAGTTCCGCCGTGTGCTGGCTTACCCGATGTTTGTGCTGTCTGATGATCTGCAGCAAAGTGCGCTGGCCGCCTACGGCGCCCATGTCACGCACTTCACGGGCTCGCGGCAGGACGCCGTCGCCGCCCTGCCGCGCTGCAGCGACCGCGACGACCAGAAGTTCCTCGAACTGGCCCGCGACAGCGCCGCCGACTGGCTGGTCACGGCCGACAAAGCCTTGCTGCGACTGGCGCGTCGCGACAGGCTGCGCGGCCTGTTTCGCATACTCACGCCGGAGATGGCGCTGACCGCAAGCTGAGGCTAGAACAATTCTCGTTCTAGCGAACGCAGCAAGGTCGCAAACAGTTCGGTGGGGGTGAAGGGCTTGGGCAAGAAGTCATTCATTCCCGCTGCGATGCACAGTGCCTTGTCTTCATCAAAGACATTGGCGGTCATGGCGATGATGGGGACGTGCTTGTATTCGGGAAGCTGACGGATCTGCCGCGTCGCATCCAATCCATTTACGTTCGGCATCCGCATGTCCATGAAGATCGCCGCATAGAGCCCGGTTCTTGCCATGGCGATGGCTTCAGCACCATCTTCTGCGGTATCGACGATCAGATCGAGGGCATCCAACTGCTTCTGGGCCACCTCCCGGTTGTTCGGCTCGTCATCGACCACCAGAATGCGGTGAGCAAAATAGCGTTGCCTGATAATCGTTGCATCAGAGCTAATCGCCGCAGGATCCGCCTCAACCGCCAGTACTTCCTTGACGGCCATCCTTGCGGTAAACCAGAACGTGCTGCCCACACCCGGCGCACTCTCGACACCGACATCGCCACCCATCAGGAGCGCAAGGCGTTTCGAGATGATCAGGCCCAGACCCGTACCGCCGTACTTGCGGGTCATGGAGTCATCCGCCTGCATGAAGGCGTGAAACAGCCGCTCCTGCTGCTCGGGGCTGATGCCGATGCCCTGATCACTGACCTCAATACGCACCAACACGCTGGTGTCCGTTTTCTCCACGGTGCGAACACGTACCGTAATCTGTCCGCGCTCGGAGAACTTGATGGCATTGCCGGTGAAATTGATCAATATCTGCTTCACGCGCAGAGCGTCGCCGCACAACACGTCGGGCAGGGCGGGGTCCATTTCGCGGGAGAGTTTCAGCCCCTTGACGATAACCGCGGCGCCTTGCATGCTTATCACGTTGTCTATCGCCTGCGAGAGAGAGAAGTCCTTTTGTTCCAGCGTCATTCGGTCAGATTCGATCTTCGAGATGTCGAGGACGTCGTTGATGACATCGAGCAGATGCTTCGCCGACCCCTTGCTCTTCTTGAGCCAGTCGATCTGCTTGGGGTCGGTGGCACGCATCAACACCAGGTCGATCATGCCCATCACGCCATTCATCGGCGTGCG
>JAPLRA010000336.1 GCA_026399445.1 Sulfuritalea sp. | reverse complement strand
GCCGCGCATGGATGGCCTTGAGGTATTGCGCCGCCTGCGGGCGAAGAAGAAGTCCCTGCCGGTACTGATACTCACCGCCCGCGATACCGTCGATGACCGCATCCGCGGCCTCGACGCCGGTGCCGATGATTACCTGGTCAAGCCCTTCGATCTGGGTGAGTTGTCCGCCCGCCTGCGCGCCCTGCTGCGCCGCGCGGGAGGACAGTCGTCACCGGTACTCTCGGCCGCCGGTGTCACGCTCGACCCCGCCACACGGCGCGTGGAATGCGACGGCAAGGAAGTCGAGCTGTCGGCCAAGGAGTACGCCCTGTTGCACGCGCTGATGCAGCAACCGGGGCGCGCGCTTTCACGCGCCCAACTGGAACAGCATCCCTACGCCTGGGGCGATGAAATCGGCAGCAACACGGTCGAGGTTTACATCCATCACCTGCGGCGCAAGTTGGGCACGGACGCGATCCGCACCCTGCGCGGCATTGGCTACGTGGTTGCGAAGGCGGGAACTCCGTCATGAAACGTCCGCTCTCCCTGCGCACCCGGCTGGTCGGGCTGACCTTGCTGGCGGTCGCCCTGGTCTGGTTGTTGACGGCCTTCGTCACCTGGCGCGAGGCCCGCCACGAACTGGAAGAACTGCTGGCCCACCCGCCGAGCACCACCGTTGCCCACTTCGCCAAGGAACGCAATGAGGTGGCAGCGGAAATCGCCGGGCAACTGCTCAAACCGATGCTGTTCGCTCTGCCCGCGCTGGCGGTGCTGCTGGTCGTTGCCATCGGCTTTGCGCTGGGCCCCTTGCGCCAACTCGCGCGCGATGTTGCCGAACGCGCACCGAACCGGCTCGACCCGCTGCCCGTCGAAACCCTGCCCGCGGAAGTCGAACCACTGGTGGCCAGGCTCAACAGCCTGTTCGCCGACATCATGCGAGCCCTCGAAAACGAGCGCCGCTTCACCGCCGATGCCGCCCATGAACTGCGCACGCCGCTGGCCGCGCTCAAGGCGCAGGCACAGGTGGCGCTAGCTTCGGTCGACGCTGCGGAACGACAGCACGCGCTGAACCAGATCCTTGCCGGTTGCGACCGGGCCACCCATCTGGTGGCTCAACTGTTGACGCTGGCGCGGCTCGATGCGCTCAGCCGCGATCAGATGGGAGCGGTGGCGCTGCGGCCGATTGCCGAAGAGATTCTCGCTCAGAGCGCCGGCGAAGCCATCGAGTGTCACTGCGAACTCGTGTTGGGCGAAGGCGATGCACAGGTACAGGGTGATGCAGTGCTGTTGCAGAGTCTGCTGCGCAACCTGGTGGACAACGCATTGCGCCACAGCGGTGCGGCTCAGGTAGAAGTCTCCATAGAGCGCCAGACAACGCACGCCGTACTGACCGTCAGCGACAACGGCCGAGGCATCGCGACGGATGACACCGAGCGCGTGCGGCAACGCTTTTACCGTGGCGCCGGCGCCGACTCTTCGGGAAGCGGACTGGGGCTCTCCATCGTCAATCGCATCGCCGAATTGCACGGCGGCACGCTGGACATTTCTGCCGGGCCGTCGGGCAGGGGCGTCTCGCTGAGAGTACGCCTGCCGCTCTACGACAACGGATCGAGCTAACCGAACCACGCGGACAGCCGCGGCTTCATTGCATAATCCGGCCATGACAACACCTCGCGCCCCGCAGGTCGAGAACGGCACTACGTCCGCATTGCCCATAAGGGCGGCAATGCGGCTACGCTTTATGTTTCGCCGCCATTCAAGACAGCGCTCGGAGCCTTTGCCGTCACCTTGGCGATGGTGATCACAGATGAGCGGGGGGCGTTTTCCGGAATTGTCACGGCCACCCTTGGCGAATGGATCGACAGTTCGGTCATCTTTGGCGTCGTGGTGGTCAACGCCATGATCGGCTTTCTGCAGGAAGGCAAGGCCGAGGCCGCGCTGGCGGCGCTGGCCCGGGCAGTGGCCACCGAAGTTACCGTGCTGCGCGAAGGCCGCCGCCGGCGCATGGATGCGGTGCACCTGGTACCGGGTGATGTCGTCTGCCTCGCCGCCGGCGACAAGGTCCCGGCCGATCTGCGCTGGCTCTCGGGCAAGCAATTGCGCACCGTGGAAGCGGCGCTCACCGGCGAGGCCGCGCCCATCGACAAGCACCACGACGAATTGCCGGCCGACACCCTGCTGGCCGACCGCCGCAACATGGCTTATGCCGGCACCACCGTGGTGGCGGGTCAGGGACAGGGACTGGTCATCGGCACCGGTGAGGCGACCGAGACCGGCCGCATTTCAGGCCTGATCGCCGATGCGCCTGAAATCGCCACGCCGCTGACAAAAAGGATGGGGGAATTCGCCGGCCTGCTGCTGTGGGTCATTCTTGGCCTTGCCGCGCTCACCTTCGCAATCGGCGTGCTGCGCGGCGAAGCGATGACGGAAATGCTGATGGCGGCAGTAGCGCTGGCCGTCGGCGCCATTCCCGAAGGCCTGCCAGCGGCGATGAGGATCGCCCTGGCGATCGGCGTCAGCCGCATGGCCAAACGCCGCGCCATCATCCGTCATCTGCCGGCGGTCGAAGCCCTGGGCAGCACCACGGTG
>JAPLRA010000315.1 GCA_026399445.1 Sulfuritalea sp. | reverse complement strand
CCGGGCAGACGTAGCTGCAACTGCCGCATTCAAAGCAGGTGCCAAGGAAATAGCGCTCGCTCATCAGATCGTATTCCCGCTTGGCCGCCAGCATGCCGAGCGTCGAGGGGTTGAGGCCCATCGGACAGGATTCGACGCATTCGCCGCACTTGATGCACGGATAGGTCTTGCGCGTCGTGCGCTCCGCCACCTCGCGCCCGCGAAACACCAGAATGCCGGAGACGCCCTTGGTGATCGGCGTGTCGAGCGAAGCCACCGCCTGCCCCATCATCGGGCCGCCGAACACCACTTCAAGAAAGTCGTCGCAGGCGCCGACGCACTCTAGCAGGAAGCGCAGCGGCGTGCCGATCGGCACCAGGTAGTTGCCGGGCTTCTCGACCGCGGTACCGACCACGGTGATGACGCGCTCGATGAAGCCGCGGCCCTGCGGCAGCAAGGCGCCCATCTGCGCCAGCGTGACCACGTTCTGCACATAGGCGCCGATCTGGTAGGAACGCGAATCGGGCGGAACTTCGCGACCGACCAGCGTCTTGATCAGCATCTCGCCGGCGCCCTGCGGGTACTTGGTCGGCACCGCCTCGACGCTGATCGATCCGTCGTCGGGCAGGCAGTCGCGCAAAGCTTCGACGGCGTCCATCTTGTTGTCCTCGACGCCGATGATGGCGCGCGGACCCCCGAGCAACTGCCGCACGACGCCGATGCCGGCAATGATGTCGGCCGGCTTTTCAACCATGATGCGGTGGTCGGAGGTGAGGTAGGGCTCGCACTCGCAGCCGTTGACCACCAGCGTATCGACCGGCCATTCCTTGGGCACTTTCAGCTTGGCGTGGGTCGGAAAGACGCCGCCGCCCAAGCCCACGATGCCGGTCTCCTGAACCGCCTGAACCAGGCCGTCGGCGTCGAGCGTGCTCAAATCACGCGGCTGCTGCCACAGCACTTCCTGGGTCGAGCCCGGATGCGCGCGGATGATGATGGCCTCGCTCCACGGCCCGTTGGCGGTGGGATGGAGGCGGATCGCCTCGACCACGCCGCTGACCGGTGCGTGATGCGGCACCGAGACGAAGCCATCGGCTTCGGCGATCGGCTGGCCGCGCACCACTTCCTGGCCGACGCGCACCAGCGGCTTGGCCGGACGGCCGACCTGCTGCGACAGATGCATGATCAGTCGCGGCGCGAAGGGCAGACGGCGGATCGGCATCGTCGCCGTCTCCTTGTGCTGCGGCGGATGGATGCCGCGGGCAAAGGTTTCGCCGCGAAAGTAGTTGAGGAACTTCATCGCACGCTCAGTTGTACTTGGCCGCCCGTTGAATCAGCTTCTCGACCCCCGGCTCCGCCATGTTCCACGGTGTACCCGGGCCTTGACGACGTCGGCGAACTTGCCGCCTTTCGGGTTGATGACGACGGCAAGCTTCTGGTCGTTGTAGGCGAATACCTTCGGCGCCAGCGTGGTGCACTCGTCGCAGGCCGTGCATTCGGGCGTCTCGATCCAGACCGGTTCGTAATCGCCCGCGGCGGACACCCCGGCTGTCGCCGTCTCGCCAGCGCCGACTTTCTGGGCTGCGGCATCAGCAACCGCACCACCGAGCCCCAGACTGGCGCTGATCTTCGCCAACAGCTCGGCACGCACCCGCTCAGTCACTTCGGTGCTGTCCGACAGATCGGCGTCGAGGCCGGCCAGGCTGCGCAACTGGCGCCAGAAATTCAGCCGTTCCTCGGACGAGCGCACGAGCTCTTCGGTGACCAGCAGGCGCATCAGGCGATTCTTCTTGTCCACCGCCCAGATGTAGGGGAACTTGCCTTCACGATCGTCCTTGTCGAGTTGCAGGAACTCGGCCAGCGGCAGCATGTTCTCGTTCCAGGTCTCCGGCGGCGCCTTCTTGAACTGCTTGAGGAAGCGCGCCTCGGTGGCGGCGAAATCGGCGAAGGTCATCGGCAGCGTCATGGTCTGCTCGGCGCCGCTGTCGTCGATGTACTTGAGGCTGTAGGTCGGCCAATCGTCATCGATCGACGGATTGCCTTCGAGGCTGACGCACTCCCTGAAGGTGGTGCCGGCATCGGGATCGAAACGGAACAGCGGATAGGCGCGGCCCTCCACCGCCAGCTTGCTCTGGTCCACGCTGCGGTCGTCGCCGACGCCATGTTCCGGCGGGCAGACGGCGTAGATGTTGAACAACGCCGGACGCCGGCTGTTCAAGCCATCGACATAGCTTTCGAGCAAGTGGTTGACGTGGGCGATGGTGCCCTGCATGACGTACGAGGTGCGGTGCGCCATGCCGATCAGCGAGATCTCCTTGCGCGTTTCCTGCTTGCCGCGCGACGCGGTACCGAAGGGCGCCATGTCGGACACCTGGCCGATGAAGCCGGAGGTGCAGGCCTGGCCGCCGGTGTTGGAATACACCTGCGTATCGACCACCAGAATCTTGATCGGCATGCCCGACATCATGGCACGCGAGAGGTTCTGGAAGCCGATGTCGTACATCGCGCCGTCGCCGCCAATCGAGACCACCGGCGGACACAGCAGCCACTCGTCTTCCGAGAACTTGCTCCAGGTAAAGCGGCGGAAGAAGTCGTCGTCGCGGTCCGGCAGGTAGTCGCTGGCCAGTTCCATCTCGGCCATGCGCACCGCCTTGAAGCCGTCGGCCATTTTCGCCATGTGGCCTTCGAAGATGCCCATCGCCACGGAGGGCGAATCCTGGAACAGGTGCGAAGTCCAGGGGAACGGATAGGGATGGAAGGGATAGGTCGAGCCCCACACCGAGGTGCAGCCGGTGGAATTGACGATGCCCATCTCGGCGCGACCACGCTTGGTCGGTCCTTCGACGTAACGCCACTTGAGGTCTTTCAATTTTTCCAGAAGCTGCGCGGTGTTCTTCACCCAGGCCGGATCGAGCAGCTGCGAAGGCTTGTCGGCGTTGAGCTTGTCGGCCAGGTTGGACAAGGTCAGATCATGCTGGCCGGTCGATTCGACGGCACGCACCATCGCGCCGGTATCGGAGAGATCGAATACCGAGGCAAGCTTGACGCGCATGTGCTGTTCGAGGCGCACGATCAGGTCGTCGAGCCTGTCGATGAAAGCCTTCACGCGCGGTTGCATCAGCGCCGTCACGGTCGATGTGAACAGGTGGATGGCGGTCTTCTCGCCGCAGCCGAGGCAGGCGCCGTCGCCGCAGTTCATCGAGTTGTAGTTGTGCTTGTCGAGCAGCAGGGTTTCCAGCGCGCCGATTTTCTCGTCGAGACTGTCGATGCGGCTGAACTCCTTGGGCGTGGTCGGCAGGTCGAGCCAGGTGTTCCAGTCGCGGCGCAGGCGCTCGACCGAGTCCTCGGTCTGGGTCACCATCTTCAGCGCATCGTCCTCGCAGACCGTCACGCACAGCGCGCAGCCCTTGCAGGTGTAGGGATTGATGGTGATCGAGAAAAGACCGCCGCTGCCCTTGGCCTTCTTCTCACGCTGCGACCAGTAGGGCTTGGTGGCGCCGAACTGGAAGCCGCCGAGCTGGATCTGCAACTGGGTGAATTCGGCGGCCATGGCCGCACGGTCCGTCTCCGGTGTTTCGGCCAGCACCTGGTCCATGGCGATATCGATCAGCGGCCGTACGAAGCCACCGTCGTGGTCGATCAGGGCGCGCAGCTTCTTCTCCACGGTACGCACGGCGCGACGCAGGAAGCGGGTCGGTTTGCCGCTGGTCTCGATACGATTGACGGCGGCATTGAACACATCCGGAATCGAGCTGACCAGGCCAGGAATCGCCGAATCCGGGCATTGCGTGTAGCAGTTGCCGCAGGCCGTGCAGTTCTCGGCGATCCATTGCGGATGCTCGAAGCGGATGCCGGTCATGTCGCGGAACGCGCCGGTAGCGGCCGGTACCAGCGAGATGCCGATGAAGGGATCGACGAGGTTGTCCGAACCCTTGCCAGTCAGGTAGAAGTTGCCGGTCTGTTCCCAGAAACGATGGATGTCGGCCGGCTTGGAGAGGCGCGGACCTTCCGCCGCCGGCAGTTGCTTCAACATGATGGGCAGGCCGCCGTCCTGCTTGACCATCTGCTTGCGCGTGACGCCCACTTCCTTGTCGGTAATCTCCGTCAGCTCGGTGAAGCCGCGGCGCACCACGCGCAGGTTGTCGGCCACCACGCGCGCACCCTTGCCGCCGAACTTCGACTGCAACTGGTCCTCGATCGCGCGGAACAGCGCATCCTCGGTCAGGCCGGCGTTCGCCATGGTCGGACTCGCAGCGAAGAAGGCGCCCTGGAAGGCGATGCCCTGCATGCGCAACTGGAGTTCCGCCGCACCGGCTTCTTCGCGGGCGATCTGGAAGGCGTCGAGGTAGAACACGCGAATGTCATTGTCGACGATGAACTTCTGCGCCCAGAGGGGAAAGTTGGCCCAGGTCTGCTTGCCCAGGTTGGACTGGATGATGAAGAAGCCGCCCTTCTTCAGGCCCGACAGCGGGTTGCTGTGGCCGAACACCGCCGGGTCGGGCGAGAGCACGACATCGACAAATGCATATTCGCAATTGATGCGGATCGGTTCCGGCGCCGCAGACAGGTAGTAGGTGGTCGGCTGGCCCTTCTTCTCCGAGCCGTACTTGGGATTGGCCTTGATGTCCCAGCCGAGCAGTTCGAACAGCGTCATCGCCAGGTTCTTGCCGGTGGTGATCGCACCCCAGCCGCCGACCGAGTGCATGCGTACGGTGATCGCGCCCTTCGGCAGCAGGTTGGGGTTTTCTGAACCGCGCACGCCCATCTCGCGAATGCGCGGGTACTTGTCGGCGAGATCCTGCTGATACACCTCGTCCTTCGGATTCAGCGGATCGCGCACGAAATCGACCGACAGGTAGAAGAACTTGCGCTGCGTGCCTTCGGGCAGCATGTTCTCCACGGTGCCGATCAGCGCCTCGGGTTGCAGGTCGCGCGAGCCCAGGCCGTAGCAGCCCGAATACAGGCGCGGCATGTCGCCCGCGACAGAGTAGCTGGCGTAGTCGGCATACGGCTTGACGCCATCCGCCCCGGCCATGCCGTTCTCGATGCACTTGGTCAGCACGGCGCGCACTTCGCGGATCAGCGGCAGGTCTTCGGCCAGCGGCTGGTCGGTACGCTCCAGCACCGCCACGCCCTTCTTGCCGCGCAGCACATGGCCCAGCAGGTCGCCGGGGAAGGGCCGGAACATGGTCACATTGACCACGCCGACCTTGAGCTTGCGCGTCTCGCGCAGATAGTCCGCCACCGCCTCGGCCTGCACGATCATGCTGCCCATGCCGACGATCAGATAGTCGGCGTCCTCGGCCTTGAAAGTGGCGACGCGCTGATAGCGGCGGCCGGTCAGCACGGCGTATTCGTCCATGCAGAGGTCGGTAATCGATTCGATGTGATCGAAGAAATACGGACGCTGGCCGGCGGTGGCCTGCATGTAGGCATCCTGGTTCTGCACCGTGCCCGAGACCACCGGGACATCAACGTCCCAGATCGCCGGCACGCGGCGGCGCTTCGGTCCGAACAGCATTTCCTGCGCCGGCGTCGGCGTGTCGATCAGATCGTCCGGCTTGCCGAGGTATTCAGCGACCAGTTCGCGCTCCGGCAGCAGCGCCGACTCGATCAGGTGAGTGGTCAGAAAACCGTCCTGGCCGATGATGGCAGGCGTCAGCGACAGTTCGGCTACCTTGCGCCCGATCAGGTTCAGGTCGGCCGCCTCGGTGGCGCTCTTGGCCATCACCTGGATGAAGCCGGTGTCGTCGACGCAATGGTAGTCGTCGTGGCCGGCGTGCACGTTGAGCGAGGCCTTGGTAATGGCGCGGCAACCCATGTTGAGTACGTAGGGCAGGCGCTTGCCGACCGCGGCGTAGAGCGACTCGTGCATGAAGGCGACGCCCTGCCCGGACGAGAAGTTGACCGCGCGCAGGCCGGTCATCGACATGCCGGCGGTGACGCCGGCGGCAGCGTGCTCGGATTCGGGTTCGATGAAAATCAGCGGCTTGTCGGAAATGTTGAGGTGGCCGGCGGCGACCTCCTCGGCCCAGTACTCGCCCATCTGGGTCGACGGCGTGATCGGATAGGCGCCGGCGGCGTCCGACGCCTCGCGCTCGACATGGATGATGGCGGTATTGCCGTCAACCGCATCGCGCACGCCGGGATATTTCACCGCCTTGGCGTCCAGACCTGCGCTGCCGGACTCCAGCAGCGAAAACGGAAACAGTTTCTTGACCAGTGACATTGACATGATGGCTTCCTCAAAACTCGAATTCAGTGACGCTTGGCAGCGCTCGGTGACGCCTGGTGGCGCAGTGGCAGCGGATCGTTGCGCAGGATCTTCCTCGCCGCGGCGCCCCTGACCGCGTGGTTGGGCTTGTCGAACCAGACGATGGCGCCGGTCGGGCAGCGTTCAATCGGGTCGCGGGTGGCCCAGACGTTCAACTGGTAGTTGATCATGGCCAGGTTGTTGTCCAGCTTCATCAGAGCCGGAGGCGAATCCATGACGCACTTGCCGCAGCCGTTGCAGGCCACTTCGCAAGCAGCCTCGGCGGTATCGCCATCCGCCTGGTTCTTGCAGGCGACCCAGAGGCGATGGCTCACCGGCTCCAGGCTGAACAGGCCCTTGGGGCACACCTCGACGCAGTCGTTGCAGGCCGTGCATTTGTCGGTATCGACCACCGGCAAGCCATGGGCGTCCATGGCAATGGCATCGAAGGTGCAGACGCGCGAGCAGTCGGCCAGCCCGAGGCAGCCCCAGATGCATTCCTTGCCGCCGCCCGACACCACCGCCGCCGCTCGACAGGTCTTGAGGCCTTCGTAGCGGGCGCGCAGGAACGCCACGTGATGGCCGCCGCCGCAGGCCAGGCGCGCCACCTTTTTTTCCACCGTGCCGGCGGCGACGCCGAGCAGATCGGCGATGCCCTGGCGCTGCTGTGGCGTGCTGACCGTGCATTGCGCCGGAATGGTCGCGCCGCCGACAACCTTCTCGGCGAAGTCGCGGCAGCCGGCCTGACCGCAGGCGCCACAGTTGGATTTCGGCAGCAGTTCCTCGACCTCGCCAATGCGCGGGTCTTCGTAGACGTAGAGTTTCTTGTTGGCAAAGGCCAGCATCGCGGCCAGGATCACTCCCAGCCCTGCCATGAACGCCCCTGCCACCGACAGATTCGACAACGACTCCACTGGTGCCTGCCTTCTCCGTAACCGGGCGATGCCCGGATCGAGCCATGAGTTTGTTGCTGCATCCGCACAATGTCCCCGATCGCGGCAATCCGCGTTGACGTGGAACAAGGGATGAACTGCTATGCAGTAACGCCACTTTGAATCCCGCCGTCCGCAACCTTGGGGGCGCGAACGGCGGATTCGATCACGGCGTAGCCGGGAGTTGCTCCCGACGTACTGAAAGGAGAAGCGCCTTAACGCCTCACCGGACTAACACGCAGGGCGGGGTGGTGCCCCTCGCGCTTGTGACAAGTCCACTATAAGACCAATAACCAGAATACTGGAATGGATTATTTTATTTCGGCATTCGCCGGCTTCATCGGCCGACGGATGGCGGGCAGTGTGCCGCAACCCATTCAAAAAGCTCTGCCGCCACCGCTTCCCGATCCAGATCGTTGAGCGTCTCGTGGCGGCTGCCCGGCCACAGGCGCAGGGTACGATCCTGCCCACCCCAGAGGTCATGGATCTCGCGGCTGCCGGCCGGATCCGTCAGTCGGTCGGCATCGCCGTGAAACAGATACACCGGCAGCGTGAGCCCCGCCGCCGCCGCATGATTGGCCTCCATCACCCGCAGCAGTTCGGCCCCGGTACGCGCCGGCGGCGCTTCCAGGCTCACCAGCGGATCGTTGACATAGGCCGCTACCGCCGCCGGGTCACGGCTGATCACCGCCGGATCAAAGCGCTTGCCGCGCAGATGCGGGAACCAGCGCGAAAGGAAGGGGGCCAGCGCCACCAGCAGGCGCGGCACATCGCCGCCGATCCGGAGCGCCGCCGACGACAGGATCAGCCCGGCAACGGGTTGCCGTCGCTGTGCCACCCAGCGCAGCGCAATCGCGCCGCCCATGCTGTGCCCCATGAGGAACACCGGGCGCCCGGCGGCCAGCTCTCGTGCCTTTGCCAGCAGCGCGTCCACGTCCAGCAGATAGTCGTCGAAGCGCTCGACATACGAGCGCTCGCCGGGCGAGCGACCGTGGCCACGCAGGTCGACCGACACCACGCCGAGGCCACGCTGATTGGCCCGCTCCGCGAGGAAGGCATAACGCCCGGAATGTTCCGCAATGCCGTGCACCAACGCGATGATGGCGCGCGGTGTCTCCGGCATCCAGGCCCGGCCCGCAAGGCTCAGGCCGTCCGCGGTGTTCAGTTCGAAAGACTGTGCTTCGCTCATGGCTAGCGCCGGTCGCGAACCACGAAGGGCTCGGACAGCGCGTCCTGCACCGAATCGCCGCGGTTGCGCGCCTGGTCGAAGCTGGCATTCCAGACATCGGCGTTGGCGAGGTCGGCGCCCTCCATGTCGGCCTTGAAAAACACCGCCTGGCGCAGCGTCGCGCCCGCCAGCCGCGTCCCCTTGAGTTTCGCATTCGAAAAATCGACCTGCTCCATCGCGGCGCCGGTCAGGTCGGCCCCGGACAGATCGGTGCCGATCAGCTTCGCCCCGGTAAACACGCCGCGAAACGAATAGCAGTTGCGGATCGAACCGCCCGAAAGGTCGATGCCTTCCATCAGGATATCCTTGAGATACGCCCCCGAAAAATCCGCCCGAGGTGCCCGGGTGTTGATCAGGTTGGCGCCGAACAGATAGGCGCCCGCGAGATTCGCGCCGGAGAGGTCGCCCTCGTCGAAGGTGGCGTGAAACAGGTCGGCGTTGCGCAAGTCGGCACCGGCCAGGTTGGCCCCGGTGAAGTTGGCCCATTTGGCATTGCTGCCGCGCAAGTCCGCGCCGGCCAGATTGGCCTTGCTGAAATCCGTGCTCTCCAGCTTGGCGCCCGCCAGCCGCGCACCGCGCAAGTCCCTCCCCGCCAGTTTCTTGCGCGAGAAATCGCATTGCGAAAGATCGGTCGCCGCCATCGGTGCCGCGCAATTGCCGGCCGGCAAATCGGCGGCTGCCGCGATGCCGGCCAAGGGTACGGCACCCAGCAGGAAAAGCATTGCGAGTGACTTCATTCGGGATTCCCCTTTTGCTTGTCCAGCGGATGCCGGTAAATATGAAACGGGCTGCCGGCAAATTCCAACTCCCGTTCCAGCGTCGCCCCCACCGCCAGGGCCAGCTTGATCGACGCGGCGTTGCGGCTGTCGATCAGGCTGATCAACGAAACATCGGGAACGCACTCCCGCGCCATGTGCTGCACGGCGCGCACCGCTTCGCTGGCGTAGCCCTTGCCCCAGTGGCGACGGGCCAGCGCCCACTTGATTTCCGGCTCCGGCCATTCGAGCGGATACCAGAGGCCGACGGTGCCCAGCACCGCCCTCGTCGCCTTCTCTTCGACGGCGTAGGGTCCGTAGCCACGCAGTTGCCAGTGCCCGGCCATGCTGACCATGGCGCGCCAAGTGGCGGCTTCGGTCAGGGCGCGACGAAAGGTGAAGCGCGTGCATTCGGCATCCGAATAGTGCTCATGCAGGGCGCGCCAGTCGTCTTCGACAAACATGCGCAACACCAGACGCTCCGTCTCCAGCCTTTCCGGAATCGCGAACCGTGACGCGTTTGTCATGCGGCAGGCTTGGCTGCCTTGTAGGCGGGCAGCACCTGTCCGAGGCGCTTGCCCATTTCCTCGCCCAGGGCCTGCAGCGAGTTGAAGGGACGGATCATCACTTCGAAATCGACGATGCACCCCTGCTCGTCGAAGCGGATCATGTCGATGCCCTTGAGCTCTTTGTCGCCGACGCGCGCGCTGAATTCGAGCACCACGTTGATGCCGTCCGCGGAAACGAATTCGCGGCCATACACGAAATCTTCGAAGACGCCGACCACCGGCGGCGAAATCCTTTGCGGCAACCATCCGGTGCCATTCGACGATGGAATTTGCCACCGCGCTCGATGCCTTGTCCATGTTCATCTTCCAAGTTGGTTATGCACGGAACCGTCCGACGCCAAACCTAGGGTCGGGAAGGCATGGCCCGGTCGAGAAACTGGAACATCCTTTGCAGCGAATCGGTAGTGTAGTCCATGCTGTAGCGGTAGGTGACGCTGTTGCCGCGCACGTCGGTCTTGGAAAAACCATCGAGATTCCTGCAGTCCCAGCAATGTGTAGCCTGCGGATACACGTGCCATTCGACGGGCGCGCCGGACGCCTTGGCCTCGCCCAGCTTTGCCACGCATTCCTCGGCGGGCGTCTCCGTGTCCTGTCCGCCCGCCAGCACCAGCAGAGGACGATCGATGTCGGGCTGCACGATCTCATAGGCGGCGGCAGTCGGCGGCCGGATCGTGAAGCAGCCAGGATAGAACGCCACGGCAGCGGCGAAGCGCACGCCGGGCAGCGCATTGCCGCTCCAGCGCGCGCTGCTGGCTAGGACGCTGACCATCGCACCCCAGGAATAGCCCGCCACGGCGATGCGCTTCTTGTCCACGAAATCAAACCTTTGCAGGTGCTCCGCGGCTTGCAGCGCATCCCGCACCCCACGCGCAAAGACAAGGCCGCCTTTCGGTCCGTAGCACACCGTATCCACCCCGCGCGGGCCTAGGCTGTCGATCAGCAGGGCCACGTAGCCGCGCGCCACCGCCTCCTTCGCCCAGGTCAGCATCGACTCGTTCGGTTTGCGGGTACCCAGGCCGCCGCATTGATGCACCAGCACCAGTGCCGGAAACGGCCCGGCGCCTGCGGGCTTGAACAGCGCCATCTGCGGCCTGTCGATGGCGGAAAACGCCACCGGCTCCGCAGGAAACTGAAGATCCCTTGCCATCGGCTGCTGCGCCAGGGCGAGCGTTCCTGCGGCGAAAAGGATCGCGCCAAAAGTGCAGCGGATGATCGACCGAAACTCTCTCATGAACAATGGCTCCTCATTTCCTGATTGCCTCTCCGGCAATCTCGTAGCATGCGTCGACATGCGTGTTTCCCAGATACATCATTGCCGCCACGCTGAGCGCCACTGCCGCAGCCTGTCCGGCGAAAGGTATGTATTTCAGCACCTGCTTCGCGGCCATGCGCCCGGCCACCTTCTTTAGCGCAGCCACCACCAGCCGCTGGGTAATGGCGCGGCCCACCAGATCGGCGCCGACCTTCTTCGCCATCGCGTAGATCAGCACCTTGTGGTGCGTGTCGAGTTCATCGATCTGCTCAGGCGTCAGTCCGAACTTCTGGTTGATCGCCGGGATCAGTTGCAGCAGCATGGCTACGTCACCCGCGATATCCACTCCGGGAATCGGAATCAGGGACATGCCGCCCGATGTTGCCGCACGCCGCTTGACCATTGCCTTGCACGACGCGCGGACTTTATCCAGTTCCGCTACCGACTTCGGCAGTGCCTTGTTCCTGCGCATCCCCAACTACCCCTTTGCTCCGGCAAAACGCGGATGCGTGTCGTTGAAGTCGAACCACGATGCCTTCGAGTCGACATGGATATGGAAGACATTGCTGCACGTAAATGGCGTTTCCACCGTCCCGAGGCGCAGGCGCTTCACCTCCGGCCGGTCGTCTTTCGCACTGTAAATCGGGCTACCGCAGTTGGCGCAAAACACCCGCAGCTTGTCGGGCGAGGAGCGAAACTCCTTGAGTAGTTTGGCACCAGAAATCAGCCGGAACCGGTCGGCCGCGAGCGGGCTCACCGCTGCAAAGGCCGAACCCTGCGCCTTGCGGCACTGCGAACAGTGGCAGATCGAAATCTCCTCGATTTCCCCGTCGTACTCATAGCGGATTCCTCCGCAAAGACAACTGCCTTCAATCACTTTTCGATCCTCCCAAGGGCAAGACAGGGCGCAGCCCTAGGCGCGCAGCCTGAAGCGTTGCAACTTGCCGGTTTCGGTGCGCGGCATGGCCGAGCGGAACTCGATCAGCCGCGGATATTTATAGGGTGCCAGAATGTTCTTCACATGATCCTGCAGCGCCCGGGCCATCGCCGCATCCGGGTTGTAGCCGGCCTTGAGCGCGACGAAGGCCTTGACCACCTGGCCGCGTTCGGCGTCCGGGACGCCGACCACGCCGCATTCGGCCACTGCCGGATGGGCCAGCAGGCAGTCTTCCACCTCCGGCCCGCCGATGTTGTAGCCGGCGGAGACGATCATGTCGTCGGTACGCGCCTGGTAGAAGAAATAGCCGTCGGCATCCATCAGGTAGGCATCGCCGGTGATGTTCCAGCCATCGCTGACATAGGCGGCCTGACGCGAATCGTCGAGATAGCGGCAGCCGGTGGGGCCTTTCACCGCCAGCCGCCCCACGCTGCCCGCCGGCAATGGCTTGCCGTCGGCGTCGAGGATGCAGGCGCGATAGCCGGGGATCGGCTTGCCGGTGGCGCCGGGGCGAACTTCGTCCTCGGTATGCGAAATGAAGATGTGCAGCAGTTCAGTGGCGCCGATACCGTCGATGATGCGGATGCCGGTGGCCTCCTGCCATAGCTGACGCGTCGCTACCGGCAGCGCCTCGCCGGCGGAGACGCACTTGCGCAGGCTGGCCGTATCGAACTGGCCCGCCTGCCCCGCCATCATGCGGTAGAAGGTCGGCGCAGTGAACAGCACCGTAACCTTGCGGTCCTGCACCGTCTGCAGCAGCAGGTCCGGCGTCAGCTTTTCCACCAGCACCGTGGCCGCACCCACCCGCAGAGGAAACAGCAGCATGCCGCCGAGACCGAAGGTGAAGGCCAGCGGCGGTGTGCCGCAGACAATGTCGCCGGCTTCCAGCTTGAGCGTCGATTGCGGAAAGCAGTCGCAGATCGCCATCACGTCACGATGAAAATGCATCGTGCCCTTAGGCTTGCCGGTGGTGCCGGAAGTGAAGGCGATGAGACAGATGTCGTCGCGCGCGGTGTCGATGTCGGCAAAGCTGGCGGACTTGGCGGCCATGCGCTGTTCCAGGCTGTCCAGTTCCTGCGTCGCAGCGTCGCCGTTGAAGTAGCTGAGCCTCATCAGGGTCGGGCAGGCGCCGCGCGCGATCTCCAGTTCTTCGGCCAGCCGGGCGTCACACAGCGCGTGCGATATCTGCGCCTTGACGATCACGTCGGTGAGTTCCTTGGCGCGCAACAGTGGCATGGTGGTGACGACAATCCCGCCGGCCTTGATCACGGCGAACCAGCAGGCCGCCAGCATGGCGTTGTTGGGCGCGCGCAGCAGCACCCGGTTGCCGGGAACAAGCCCCATGTCTTCGGTCAGCACGCGGGCGATGCGGTTGGCGGTTGCCAGCAGTTCCGCGTAAGTGAGATCGCCCGCCGCGCCATGGATCGCCGTGCGCTCGCCCCATCCATGCGCCAGCACAGCCCGATCAAGCAGCTCCGAGGCGCAATTGATGCGTTCCGGATAGCGCAGCTGCGGCAGTTCGAAAATGAACTCGGGCTGCAACTCCGCCGGCGGCAGACGGTCGCGGGCAAAGGTATCGAGGTGAGCCGTAAGGGTAGTACTGACGGTCATTGCGGAGGGGATCCGGACTACATTGACGCCAAATCTAGAGGGTTCCGGACGTGGCGTCAAACGGCTGCTGCGCTAGACTCGCAATTGAATCCCCGACGGAGACAAAAACATGAAATACATCGAACACGGCGCAGGCGGCGACGCCGACTGCATGAAGGTAGCGGAAGGGCCCACGCCCGCACCCGGCCCAGGCCAGATTCTGATTGAAGTGGTCTGCGCCGGCGTCAACCGTCCGGACGTACTGCAGCGCTGGGGCCGCTACCCGCCGCCGCCGGATGCCTCGCCGC
>JAPLRA010000089.1:13853-14801 GCA_026399445.1 Sulfuritalea sp. | reverse complement strand
GAACTGCCTCGGCCGTTCCACCGCGTCCCGTTCGACGCCGTGCATGCCCGACACCGCCAGCTCGTCCACTTGCGTCAGCAGATGGTGCAGGCCGTGCCCGCATTCATGGAACAGGGTAATGACATCATCGTGACTGAACGTGGCCGGCTTCCCTGCTCCGGCGGGGGCAGGGAAGTTGCAGTTGAGGTAGGCGACCGGGGTCTGCACGCCCTCTTGAATGCGGCGGCGGGTAATCGCTTCATCCATCCATGCGCCGCCGCGCTTGGTTTCGCGCGCGTACAAGTCGAGGTAGAACTGGCCGATGAGCTTGCCGCCGCGCTCGATGCGGAAAAAGCGCACCGCAGGATGCCACACCGGCGCCGTGTCGGGCGCGAGCTTGACCGCAAACAACGCCTCGATGACGCGGAACAAGCCTGCCAGCACCTTCGGTTCCGGAAAATATTGCTTCACTTCGTCATCAGAAAAACTGTAGCGCGCCTGCTTGAGCTTCTCCGAAGCCCAGGAAAGATCCCAGCTTTCCAGCGTGTCCATGCCCAGTTCCGCGGCAGCAAACCGGCGCAGTTCGGCAATGTCCTTTTCGGCGAAAGGACGCGCCTTCTTCGCCATGTCGCGCTGGAAGCCAGCCACCTGGGCCGGCGTTTCGGCCATCTTGGTGACCAGCGAAACTTCGGCAAAATTGGCGTAGCCGAGCATCTTCGCTTCTTCATTGCGCAGGACCAGCAGGCGATCGATCAACGGGCCGTTGTCCAGTTCGGCGGGGCCGAACTCCGACGCCCGTGTAGCGTAGGCGCGGTACATACGCGCGCGCAGATCGCGGTTGTCGCAGAACTGCAGCACTGGAATGTAGGACGGCGCGTGCAGGGTGAATTTCCAACCTGGCTTGCCGTCTTTTTCGGCTGCGGCTCGCGCGGCCGCCTTCGCATCTTCGGGCAGGCCTTCGAGTCCGGC
>JAPLRA010000089.1:0-13817 GCA_026399445.1 Sulfuritalea sp. | reverse complement strand
AGTCCGGCCTCGTCATCGATCCACTCGGCATGGGCATTGGTTGCGTCCAGCACATTCTCGGAGAACTTTGCGCCCAGCGCCGACAGCTCTTCCTGAATTTCCTTGAAGCGCGGCTTCTGCTCTTCAGCCAGTTCCGCGCCGGAGAGCCGGAAATCGCGCAAATCGTTTTCGATGATGCGGCGCCGGGCCGCCGACAGCGCGGCGAATTCCGCACCAGCGGCCAGTACTTTGTATTTCGCGAACAAGACCAGGTTCTGCCCCAGATCGGCGTAGAAGCTCGACACCTCGGGCAACATGGCGTTGTAGGCCTCGCGCCAAGGCGGCACATCATTGACCGAATGCAGATGGCCGACGATGCCCCAGGCACGCGACAGGCGCTCGCCGGCATCGAGCATCGGTTGCACGAAGGCATCCCACGTCGCGGCCGTTTCCGGCGCAACCAGGCGCTCGATCAGGGCGCGGTTTTCGTCGAGCAACTGGCGGATGCCGGGGGTGACGTGTTCGGGCTGAACGGCGTCAAAGCGGGGCAACCCGCTGAAGTCGAGCAATGGATTCATCGTGTCCAGATTGGGGCGAAGAAGGAAACTGCAATGCCTCGTCGTTTACTCGACGAGATCCTTGTAGGCATGGAAACTGGCGTGTCCGAGCCAGGGCATGACAAGTACCAGCCCGACCAGCGCAGTAGCGAAACCGAGGCCGCTGAGCAACATGATGATCACCGCCCAGAGCGCCAGCGGCAGCGGGTTCTCGGCAACGGCATTGACACTCGTCGCCAGCGCACAGAGCAGATCGCAACGACGGTCCACCAGCATCGGCATCGAGACCACGCTGAGGGCGAACACCACGGCCGCAAGCAGACCGCCTACGCCGATGTAGATAAAGAACATCAGATAGTGCTGCGGGTTGATCACTACTTCGATCATCATGGCCAGCGGCCCCAGCGCTTTACCCTTGTAGAACACGGCGATGATTACGATGGAAATCACTTGCCAGACGGTCCCGGCCAGAATTGACAGCAGTCCGAAACTCACCAGCGCCGAGGGGTTGCGCTTCCAGGCCACCATCGAATCGGCCAGCGTCGCCGGTTCATTGGCGAGATAGCGGCGCGAGAGCTCATAGAGCCCGGCCAGGAGCATCGGTGCGACCAGCAGGAAACCGGTGATGGCCGCAGCAAACAGGAAGGCCAGGTCCGCCGTAACACCCAGTATCACGGCACCGGTCACGGCGATGGCAACGCCATAGAACAGGCTGGCCGCTGGCTGCCGCCAGAGGTCTGCCCAGCCCTGTCGCAGCCACTTCAGCGGCGCGCCAAGACCAATCCGGCGCACCTTTGGAAGGGTCGAAAGAGTTATGTCCCCGGCAGAGCCGGGGCCGGTATCCCCTGCGGACGGCGCTGGCGAGACGGCGACCGAATCGTTCATCGCGCGCGGACCGTAAGCAGCATCAGATCGTATGCGGCCCTGCGAGGCGCGTTAACGCCTCCAGATAGTTGGCAGCGGTCTTGTCGATGACGTCCTGCGGCAGCCTTGGTCCCGGTGCCTGCTTGTTCCAGTCCAGCGTTTCCAGATAGTCGCGGACGAACTGCTTGTCGCCCGGTGCCTGCTTGTTCCAGTCCAGCGTTTCCAGATAGTCGCGGACGAACTGCTTGTCGAAGCTGGGCGGACTGATGCCCACCTTGTAACGGTCGGCCGGCCAGAAACGCGAGGAATCCGGCGTGAGCACCTCGTCGATCAGGTACAGCCGGCCGTCCTCGTCCTGACCAAACTCGAACTTGGTGTCGGCGATGATGATGCCCACCACGCGGGCGAAGGCCGCTGCTTCGCGATACAGGCGCAAGGTGGTTTCCTTGACCGTCTTTGCCAGATCGACGCCGAGCAGCTTCTCGACGGTGGCGTAATCGATGTTTTCGTCATGGTCACCCATCTCGGCCTTGGTTGCCGGGGTGAATATCGGTGTCGGCAGTTGCTGGGCCATTTGCAGGCCGGGCGGCAATGCGATGCCGCATACGGCGCCCGTCGCCTGATAATCCTTCCAGCCGGAGCCGATCAGATAGCCGCGCGCCACCGCCTCTATCGGCAGCGGCTTGAGGCGCTTCACCACCAGCGCACGGCCGCGCACCTGGGCTTGTTCGTCGGCACCCGTAACTACAGTCTCGGGGTCGATGCCGGTCAGTTGGTTGGGCACCACGTGAGCCAGTTTGCCGAACCAGAAATTGGCCACCGCCGTGAGCACCGCGCCCTTGCCCGGAATCGGGTCGGGCAGGATCACGTCGAAAGCCGAAAGGCGATCCGTGGTGACGATCAGCAACTTGTCCTCGCCCACGGCGTAGATGTCGCGCACCTTGCCGCGGCCGAGCAGCGGCAGGCTCTTGATGGTGGATTCAAACAGCGGGAAGCTGGAAATGGGCATGGAGATGCTCTGAACTTGAGGTTTATTCGCGGACGTAGGGCTTGCCGAGCTTTTCATCGGCATCCTCGCGATAGGGATAGCGCACATGGCCGTAGCGGATCACCAGTACGGATGCAGTCAGCAGGAATATCGCAGCGGCAACCGCCAGCATGCGCCATTCGCTCATGTCCTTGAGATCGAGGATCAGATAGCGCGCCAGCGCCACCATGCCGATATACAGCGGAAAGCGCACCTGCACCTGCCCTGACTTCAGATACTGACCGATCATCGCCAGCACTTCGAGGAACAGGAACATCAGCAGCAGATCCGCCAGCGCCACCCGGTGCGACGCGACCATCACCATCGCCTCCTGGTACATGGCGACGGTGGTGGCGAAGGCAATCACCAGCAGGCCGGCATACTCGACGATGTCGAGGCCACTGCTGAAGAACTTGCGCAACCGATCGAAAGTGTGGGACTGGATATTCATGCTTGGAAAAGGAAAGGCCGCCCGAATGGGGCGGCCTGACAATTTACCGTAAAAACCCGATCATTTGACGATCGCGTTCAGTTCGCCCTTCTTGTAGCGCTCGGCCATTTTTTCGAGCGACATCGGCTTGATCTTGCTGGCCTGGCCGGCGCAACCAAAGGCCTGATAGCGGGCCACGCAGATCTCTTTCATGGCCTTGCGGGCAGCGGCCAGGTATTTGCGCGGATCGAAATCCTTGGTGTTCTCGGCCAAGTACTTGCGGATCGCGCCGGTGGACGCCATGCGCAGGTCGGTGTCGATGTTGATCTTGCGCACGCCGTGCTTGATGCCCTCGACGATTTCCTCGACCGGCACGCCATAGGTCTCGCCCATGGTGCCGCCGTACTGATTGATGATCTTGAGCCATTCCTGCGGCACCGACGAGGAGCCGTGCATCACCAGGTGGGTATTGGGAATGCGGGCGTGGATTTCCTTGATGCGGTCGATGCGCAGCACCGCGCCGGTGGGCGGCCGGGTGAATTTGTAGGCACCGTGCGAGGTGCCGATGGCAATCGCCAGTGCATCGACGCCGGTGGCCTTGACGAACTCGGCGGCTTCATTCGGGTCGGTCAGCAACTGGTCCTGCGACAGCGCGCCTTCGGCGCCATGGCCGTCTTCCTTCTCGCCCATGCCGGTTTCCAGCGAGCCGAGGCAACCCAGTTCACCTTCCACCGAAACGCCGATGGCGTGGGCGATGTCGACCACGTGCTTGCTGACGCGGGCGTTGTACTCGAAGCTGGCCGGCGTCTTGGCGTCTTCCTGCAGCGAACCGTCCATCATCACGCTGGAGAATCCCGAGCGCATCGACTGGATGCAGATCGCCGGGCTGGCGCCGTGATCCTGATGCATCACGATCGGAATGTCCGGATGGGTCTCGATCGCCGCCTCGATCAGGTGGCGCAGGTAGGGTTCGCCGGCATATTTGCGGGCGCCGGCCGAGCCTTGCATGATCACCGGGCTGTTGGTCTCGGCTGCAGCTTCCATGATGGCCTGGATCTGCTCCAGGTTATTGACGTTGAAGGCCGGCAGGCCGTAGCCGTTTTCGGCGGCGTGGTCGAGCAGTTGACGCATGGATACGAGAGGCATTGCAATCTCCTTAGGTTATCGGGGCGCAGCTTTCGGCGGGCGATGTTCGCCCACCTTTACAAGTTTCATGGTGTTGGTGCCGCCCGCCTGGCCGATGGGTTCGCCGATGGTCAGCACGATCAGATCGCCCGGCACCACCGCACCGGCAGCGATCAGGATTTCCTCCGCCTGCCACAGCAACTCGTCGCGATCCGTCGCGACATACTCGGTCAGCAGCGGATAAACGTCGCGGTAGATGCTGACGCGGTAGCGGGTGCGAATGCGCGGCGTCAGCGCGTAGATGGGCACGCCGGAATTGAGCCGGCTCATCCACAGCGTGGTCGACCCCGACTCGGTCAGCGTCGCAATGGCCTTCACCTTGAGATGGAACGCAGTGAAAATTGCCGCCATCGAAATCGACTGGTCGATGCGAGTAAACACCTGGTCCAGAAAGTGCGTATCCAGAGTCACCGTCTGCGACTTCTCGGCCGCGACACAGACGCGGACCATGGCCTCCACCGCCGCGACAGGGTAGGCACCGGAGGCCGTCTCGGCGGACAGCATCACCGCATCCGTACCGTCAAGCACGGCATTGGCCACGTCCGATACTTCGGCGCGGGTGGGCACCGGACTGGTGATCATCGATTCCATCATTTGCGTGGCGGTGATGGCAAAACGATTGTGCTCGCGGGCCATGCGGATCATGCGCTTCTGCAGCGCCGGCACCGCCGCATCACCGACCTCGACCGCCAGATCGCCGCGCGCCACCATGATGCCGTCGGTCGCATGGAGGATGTCCTCCAGATTGGCCACTGCCTCAACCCGTTCAATTTTGGCGATCACCAGCGCATCGGACCCGGCATCGCGCAGCAACTGCCGCGCCTGACGCATGTCTGCACCTGACTTGGGAAAGGAGACGGCAACAAAATCAACGTTGAGCGCCGCGGCGGTCTTGATGTCGGCCATGTCCTTGGGCGTCAGTGCCGGCGCGGACAGTCCGCCGCCCTGCCTGTTGATGCCCTTGTTGTTGGAGGGTTCGCCATCGTGCCGGTTGCGACAGTGAATCTCGGTGCCTTCGATGCGCTCAATGTCGAACACCGTGCGCCCATCGTCAAGCAGCAGGACATCTCCGGCGGCAACATCCTCCACCAGCTCCGGGTAGTCCAGCCCTACCCGCCCCTCGTCGCCCAGCTTGCACGCCGCATCGAGGATGAAGCTCTGTCCCGCCTTGATTGCGACCGGGCCCGCGGCGAACTTGCCGATACGGATCTTCGGCCCTTGCAGGTCGGCCATGACGCCGACCGTGCGGCCGGCCTTGTGCGCGGCATCGCGCAGAATTTCGATGCGTTTCTTGTGATCTTCCGCCGTGCCATGGGAAAAATTCAGGCGCACCACATCGATGCCTGCCGCCACCAGTTCGGCGAGTCGTTCCGGACTGCTGGAAGCCGGCCCCAGGGTGGCGACGATCTTTGTCGAGCGTTTGGCGGTCATGGCGTGGCAGGTCGCCCGGTGGATTTACTCACAGTCACTCAGCTCTTCGCGCGCTGCTCCAGCATATCGATCGCCGGCAGGCGCTTGCCCTCGAGAAACTCGAGGAAAGCACCCCCTGCGGTCGAGATGTAGGACACCTTGTCGTAGATGTCGTATTTCTGGATTGCCGCGATGGTGTCGCCACCACCGGCCAGGGTGAAGGCCTTGGTATTGGCGATGGCCATGGCGATGGCCTTGGTGCCTGCGCCGAACTGATCGAACTCGAACACGCCGACCGGGCCGTTCCACACCACGGTGCCGGCCTTCATGATGATGTCGACCAGTTCCTGCGCCGACTTCGGACCGATATCGAAAATCATGTCGTCATCGGCTACGGCACCGGCGTCCTTTGCCACGGCGGGTTCGGCGGCGTCGAACTTCTTGCCGCAGACGACGTCGACCGCAATCGGGATCGTGGCGCCGCGCGCCGTCATCTTCTTCATCAGCGCCTGGGCGGTCGGCACCAGATCGTCCTCGCACAACGACTTGCCGACGTTCTTGCCGGAGGCCTTGAGGAAGGTGTTGGCGATGCCGCCGCCGACCACCATCTGGTCGACTTTCTCGGACAAGGCTTCGAGCACGGTCAGCTTGGTCGATACCTTGGACCCACCGACGATGGCCACCATCGGCCGCGCCGGAGTGGCCAGGGCCTTGGTCAGCGCTTCGAGTTCTGCCGCAACCAGCAAGCCTGCGCAGGCCGCCGGAGCGTAATGCGCGACGCCGTACGTCGACGCCTCTGCGCGATGCGCCGTGCCGAAAGCATCCATCACGAAAAGGTCGCACAGTGCGGCGTATTTTCGCGCAGTCGCTTCGACATTCTTCTTTTCGCCCTTGTTGAAGCGGCAGTTTTCCAGCAGCACCACTTCGCCCGCTGCCACCTCGAAACCACCATCGACCCAGTCCCTGATCACGCGAACCGGCTTGCCCAGCTTGGAAGCCATCACGTCAGCCACCGGCTTGAGCGAGTTCTCCTCGGCGTACACCCCTTCTTCTGGGCGACCGAGGTGCGAAGTCACCATGACCTTCGCCCCCGCCTTGAGGCAGTGCTCGATGGTCGGCATCGAAGCGGTGATGCGCGCATCCGAGGTCACCTTGCCGTCCTTGACCGGCACGTTCAGATCGGCGCGAATGAAGACGCGCTTGCCCGCCAGGTCGAAATCCGTAAGACGCTTGAAGCTCATTGCGGGTTTCCCTTCGGATTACTTGGCGACGTGCTTGAGGAAGTTCAGCATGTTGCAGGTGTAGCCGTACTCGTTGTCGTACCAGGCGATGACCTTGACGAAGGTGCTGTCCAGCGCGATGCCTGCTTCGGCGTCAAAGGTCGACGGCAGGGGGTTGCCGCGGAAATCGGTGGCGACCACTTTCTCTTCCGTGTAGCCCAGAACACCCTTCATGGAGCCTTCCGAAGCCGCCTTCATTGCGGCGCAGATCTCCTTGTAGGAGGCTTCCTTGATCAGTTCTACGGTCAGGTCGACCACCGAAACATCGGAGGTCGGCACGCGGAAGGACATGCCGGTAAGCTTTTTGTTGAGTTCCGGAATCACGATACCGACCGCCTTGGCAGCGCCGGTGGACGACGGGATGATGTTTTCCAGAATGCCGCGACCGCCGCGCCAATCCTTGTTGGACGGACCGTCGACAGTCTTTTGCGTCGCCGTGGCGGCGTGCACCGTGGTCATCAGGCCGCGCTTGATGCCCCAGTTGTCGTTCAGCACCTTGGCAACGGGAGCCAGGCAGTTGGTGGTGCAGGAAGCAGCCGAAACGATGGTCTCCCCGGCGTACTTCTGGTGGTTCACGCCATAGACGAACATCGGCGTGTCGTCCTTCGACGGAGCCGACTGGACCACCTTCTTGGCGCCCGCATCGATGTGCTTCTGGCAGGTTTCCTTGGTCAGGAAGAAGCCGGTGGATTCGATCACGATCTCGGCACCGACTTCGTTCCCCTTCAGGTTGGCGGGGTCCTTCTCGGCGGTGAGGCGGATCTTCTTGCCATTGACGATCAGCGTGTTTCCGTCGACGGCGATGCTGCCCTTGAAGTTGCCATGCACCGAGTCGTACTTCAGCATGTAGGCCAGATAATCGGGCTCGAGCAGGTCGTTGATGCCGACCACTTCGATCTCGGGGAAATCCTTGGCGATGGCGCGGAACGCCATGCGGCCGATGCGGCCGAAACCGTTGATGCCAACCTTGATAGCCATGTGATTAAACTCCTGGTGGTGATTAGATAAACTGTTCGACCGTCTTCACGACATTTGCCACGGTAAAGCCGAATTCCTTGAACAACGCCCCGGCGGGCGCCGACTCGCCAAAACGGTCGAGGCCGATCACGGCACCCTGACCGCCACCGGCAGCGCCGACATACTTGTACCAGCCGTCGGTGACGCCGGCTTCGACGGCGACGCGCGGCACGCCCTTAAGCAGCACCGAATCGCGGTAGGCGGCATCCTGGCGGTCAAACACATTGGTGCAGGGCATCGATACCACGCGCACCGGAATTTCGGCCGCCATCGCGGCCTGCGCCTTGAGGGCCAGATCCACTTCGGAGCCGGTAGCGATGATGATTGCCTTGGGCTTGCCGTTCTTGGCCTCGGAAATGATGTAGCCGCCCTTCTTGATGTTGGCGATGGTCGCCTCGTCGCGCGGCACGAAAGGCAGATTCTGCCGCGACAGGCACAACGAGCTCGGGCCGGTCAGCTTCTCCACCGCCGCCGTCCAGGCCACCATGGTCTCGACCGTATCGCAGGGACGCCAGACGTCCATGTTGGGAATCATGCGCAGGGTGGCGGTCTGCTCCACCGGCTGGTGGGTCGGGCCGTCCTCGCCGAGGCCGATCGAGTCATGCGTGAACACGTAGATCACACGCTGCTTCATCAGCGCCGACATGCGCAGGGCGTTGCGGGCATATTCCGAGAACATCAGGAAGGTGCCGCCGAAGGGCAGGATGCCGCCATGCAGCGCCATGCCGTTCATGATGTGCGCCATGCCGAACTCGCGCACGCCGTAGGAGATGTAGTTGCCGGGCGTCTTGCCCGAGACATGCTTGCAGCCCGCCCAGTTGGTCAGGTTGGAGCCGGTCAGGTCGGCCGAGCCGCCGACGAACTCGGGCAGTGCCGGGGCCAGCGCATTGATGGAGATCTGCGAGGCCTTGCGTGTGGCAACGGTTTCAGCCTTGGTATTGGCCTCGGCGATGACTTTTTTGGCGTGCTCGGTCCAGTTGGCCGGCAGTTCATTGGCCATGCGGCGCTTGAACTCGGCGGCTTCGACCGGGAAGGCCTTGGCGTAGCTCGCGAACTTCTGGTTCCAGCCGCCTTCAAACTCGGCGCCATTCTTCTTCGCGTCCCAGCCGGCATAGACATCCGCGGGAATCTCGAATGCCGGGTGCGGCCAGCCGATATTTGCACGGGCGGCGGCGATTTCGGCATCGCCCAGCGGCGCGCCATGCACATCGTGGGTGCCCTGCTTGTTCGGAGCGCCGAGGCCGATCACGGTCTTGCAGCAGATCAGCGAAGGCTTGTCGGTCACCGCCTTGGCGGCGTTGATGGCGGCATTCAGAGCCACCGGATCGTGGCCGTTGACGTTCGGCACCACGTGCCAGCCGTAGGCCTCGAAGCGCTTGGGCGTATCGTCTGTAAACCAGCCCTCGACATGGCCGTCGATGGAAATGCCGTTGTCGTCCCAGAACGCCGTCAGCTTGCCCAGGCCCCAGGTACCGGCCAGCGCACAGGCTTCGTGCGAAATACCTTCCATCAGGCAGCCGTCGCCGAGGAAGGTGTAAGTGCGATGATCGACGATCTCATGGCCGGGTCTGTTGAACTCGGCCGCCAGCAGCTTTTCCGCCATCGCCATGCCGACGGCGTTGGTGACGCCCTGGCCGAGCGGACCGGTGGTGGTCTCCACGCCGGCCGTATAGCCGTACTCGGGATGGCCCGGCGTCTTGCTGTGCAACTGACGGAAGTTCTTCAGGTCGTCGATCGAGAGGTCGTAGCCGGTGAGATGCAGTAGCGCATAGATCAGCATCGAGCCGTGGCCGTTGGACAGCACGAAGCGGTCGCGGTCGGCCCACTTCGGATTGCCCGGATTGTGGCGCAGGTGCTTGGTCCACAGAACTTCGGCGATCTCGGCCATGCCCATCGGGGCGCCGGGATGGCCGGAGTTGGCCTTTTGCACCGCGTCCATGGCGAGGGCACGAATGGCGTTGGAAAGCTTGGAGCCCACGGGGCCTGCTGCGGTTGCGGAAGTGGTCATGGCGGCATCGACTGGTCTGGTGACGGGATGGGTTCCGTCAGGGTAGCCCGGTATTATCGGCGAAACCGGGTGGATCGCGCTAGGTAGACTGCTAGGTGCTTGATTCGCTGAAATTCGCTGAAACTTAAGCCCGCTTCCGGTTCTCCATCAGACGCAGAATCATGGGCGTGAAGATCAGTTGCATGGCCAGCTCCATCTTGCCGCCGGGCACCACGATGATGTTCGGCCGTGACATGAAGGAATTGTGGATCATGGATAACAGGTAAGGGAAATCGATGCCCTTCGAATTGGCAAAGCGGATCACGACAAAGCTCTCGTCGGCCGTCGGAATGTCGCGGGCGATGAACGGATTGGAGGTATCCACCGTCGGCACCCGCTGGAAATTCACGTGGGTGCGCGAGAACTGCGGCGTGATGTAGTTGATATAGTCCGGCATGCGGCGCAGGATGGTATCCACCACGGCCTCGGTCGAGTAGCCGCGCTGGTTCTTGTCGCGGTGCAACTTCTGTATCCATTCGAGGTTCACGGTCGGCACTACGCCGACCAACAGGTCGGCATGCTGCGCGACATTGACCGTGTCGGTGACCGCGGCGCCGTGCAGGCCTTCGTAGAACATCAGATCGGTGCCGCCGGGAATATCTTCCCAGGGCGTAAATTCTCCTGATTGCTGGCCATAAGGCGCCGCCTCTTCAGGATTGTGCAAATACTTGCGCACCTTGCCCACGCCGGTCTCGCCATAGGTCTTGAACAGCCCCGCCAGTTCCTCGAGCAGATTGGCTTCCGGACCGAAGTGGCTGAAGTGGTTATTGCCTTTCAACCGGGTTTCTTCCATTGCCACTTTCATGGACTTGCGGTCATAGCGATGGAAGGAGTCGCCCTCGACGATGGCGGCCTTGAGGTACGATGGGATGCTTGACCGACATGGGAGCCTCCTGGGTTATTGGGTTCTGAACAGCGAACGCGTTGAGAACAGCGGCGAGTTGAAGGTGTCCGGTTCCTTGCCGCTGGTGTATTCCGCATGGTAGCCGGACACGCGCTCGACTTCGTTCCTCGAACCGAAAATCAGCGGTACGCGTTGGTGCAGAGCCGACGGAGCAAGCTCCATCACACGTTCGCGCCCGGTGGTCGATGCGCCGCCGGCCTGCTCGATCAGGAATGAAATCGGATTGGCCTCGTACATCAGGCGCAGGCGCCCCGGCTTCGAAGGGTCTTTGCTGTCTTTCGGGTACATGAAGATGCCGCCACGGGTCAGAATGCGGAAGGTTTCCGCCACCAGGGAGGCCACCCAGCGCATGTTGAAGTCCTTGCCGCGGGGGCCGGTCTTCCCGGCCAGGCACTCTTCCACATAGCGCTTCACTGGAGGCTCCCAGAAACGCTCGTTGGACGCGTTGATGGCAAACTCGTGCGCGTCGGCCGGAATGCGCATCTGCGGATGAGTGAGGATGAAGGCGCCGATGTCGCGGTCCAGCGTGAAGCCATCGACCCCGTCGCCGGTGGTCAGCACCAGCATGGTCGACGGCCCGTACAGCGCGAGGCCGGCGCAAACCTGCTGCGTGCCGGGCTGCAGGAAATCTTCGAGGCTGGCGTCCTTGCCGGGATTCGGTGCGCGCAGGATCGAAAAGATGGTTCCCACCGTCAGGTTCACGTCGATGTTCGAACTGCCGTCCAGCGGATCAAAGACCAGCAGGTACTTGCCGCGCTTGCAATGGGAGGGGAGGACGTACACGTCTTCCATTTCCTCCGAGGCCATGCCGCTCAAGTTGCCGGACCACTCGTTCTCCTGCAGCATGACGTCGTTGCTCATCACGTCGAGCTTCTTCTGCACTTCGCCCTGAACGTTTACCGACACCTCATCAGCGCCGGCATTGCCCAGTGCGCCGATCAACGCCCCCTTGTTCACCTGGTTGGAGATGATCTTGATGGCGGTGGCCAGGGAGTTGAGCAGCCCGGAGAACTCACCCGAAGCGCCCGGATGCTTGTGTTCCTGCTCGATGGTGTACCGGGTCAGTGTGGTGCGTCTCTGGTGCATGAGTCCTGCTCCTAAAAATTAGGGCCGAATTACGCGCTGCACACTGCCGGCGCAGATAACCCTGCTCTGTTGCCGGACAATGTAATCGCATCGATCTATAAGCACCATTCACTTTTTCTTATCCTTCAAATAAGCCCGTTGTTGTCACTTGCTGCGCCGCTAGAATCAAGCCGGTTTCCCGCGATCAGTACGGCTCGCCCCCTGCCCAAAAGGAGATTCGCCATGACTTCGCCACCATCGCGCCTCTGCATCATCGCCTTGGCCGCCGGCCTTGCCCTGCCTGCCCTGGGGCAATCCATGTCTCCGGTCGGCTCGTGGAGCACCATCGACGACGAAACCAGGAAGCCCAAGTCCCAGGTGCGCATCACGGAGAAGGATGGCGTGATTTCCGGCACGGTCGAAAAGATTGTCGATCCCGCCAAGCAGGACTCGAAATGCGATGAGTGCGCCAGCGACGACCCACGCAAGGGCAAACCGGTCGTCGGCATGGCCATCCTGACCGACCTGAAGAAGGAAAGCGACACCGTCTGGAGCGGCGGCAAGATTCTCGATCCGACCAACGGCAAGGTCTACAACGCCAAGGTGACGGTGATCGACGGCGGCAAGAAGCTCGAAATGCGCGGTTCCATCCTGTTCTTCGGCCGCACCCAGACCTGGATTCGCGTGGAGTAGCAATTCCGCGCCGTATCGCGAGCACCGACTTTCAGTCGAGGGCGAATTGCGGCCATTGCCGGCCAGTCGCGAGGGGCATTCCATTAACATATCGCGACGACACATAGGCTCAAAGTAAGCATCTTTTAGCGCATCGAATGATGCTATACTTGGTGCTCATTTGTTAGGAGCCGCACTATGCGTACTACCGTCACGCTTGATGAAACTCTCCTCAACCAGGCGCAGCTACTCTCTGGTGTTCAAGAACGTAGTGCCCTACTCAAGGAAGCCCTGAGCGCTCTTATTCAGCGTGAAAGTGCTCGTCGCCTAGCTCGGCTGGGCGGTACTGAGCCACAACTAGAAACTGTCGCTCGCCGTCGCGAAGGCAAGCGGTGATACTGATTGATACATCGATTTGGATCGACCACTTGCGCAGCGGCAGTCCAGGACTGGCGGCCTTGTTGCAAAATGAGCTTGTCTGTACCCACGACTTCGTGATCGGCGAACTGGCTTGTGGCAACCTGGGGAACCGTGAAGAATTGCTGCGCCTGCTCCAATCGCTCCCGCGCCTGTCAGCTGCCACCGATGACGAAACCCTATTCTTCATTGAGCAGCAGCACCTTATGGGACGTGGTATCGGCTATATCGATGTTCACCTACTTGCTGCCGCTGTGATCCGAGACATCCCGATATGGACGAAAGACAAGCGCCTGATGGTCATTGCCGAAGAAAAAGGTTGGGCTTATGCGCCAGGAGCACACTGATGGCGGCGTGCGGCCACAACCGGCCGTTGAAGGTGACGGAGACTTCTCTATCTGTATGCCCGGTTCCTGAGCCTAAGCAGTCACCCCGGCTTTGGCGTTTCCCGACACAACTCCGCCCACTCTTCGTCGCTAAATACCCGCGACCGTGTGTGAAACGCCTTCCCCTCCGGCCCTTCTAGCGAGAAAGTCCCTCCGGTTCCTTCGATCACGTCGATGATGAGTTGGGTGTGCTTCCAGTATTCGTACTGCGCCTTGCCCATGTAGAACGGGCAGCCGCCGATATCGCCAAGATAGACGTCGCCGGCGCCGATGGTGAGTTCCCCGGGCAAGTAGCAGTTGGCTGCACTGTTGTCGCAACAGCCACCGGATTGATGGAAGAACACGGGACCATGCTTCTTCTTCAGAAACTCGATGAGTTCCAAAGCTGCATCGGTAGCGACTACTTTTTCAACCATGTTTGTCGGCGCCGATTGAATATTGACCCACCCTGCTGATTGAAATTTGACCCAGGGCTGGTCGCTGATTTTTGAGTCAGCGGTTGTGGATACGTGTAGCAAATAGCGGGTTCTGACATTCTCCTTTCTCATAGCGCTGGATGGTTGGTGCGCGCGGGGGA